>CAJXHA010000216.1 GCA_913053615.1 uncultured Bacteriovoracaceae bacterium
ATTTGAAACTATTCTTAGTGATAGGAATCATGTTTAATGCCCAATATTTGTATGCTCAAGACACAGAAACTAAGCCTGATGTAGATGAGGTTGGTGAAGTTAATAAGAACACTTCAAAACTGCAAGTAGGGGTGGACTTTGATCAACAAGATCCTTTTGTGAATGAGATTTACCAAAAAGGTAATTATTTAATCTATGATTGTGTCGGTAAGTATTGGGTCTGTACTGGTAAAACTGAATACAATATCTGTAAGAGAAATCGTAAAAATGCCAAGGCAGAGTTCGAAAAAAATATAAGATGTGGCTATTTTGCAGAATTTGATTCACGAGAAGCTTGTTATAAAGAGCAACAAAAAATGACTCATTACGGAGATATCGCTCGTTTTTGTCAGCACCCCTTAGAGCGCAAGCGAACTAAGAATTTTTAGTAAATTATTAGGCTATATTCTTTTTTCCATTAAGTAATGTGCACCAATAGGCTCAATCTCAAATTCATCAGAAATAACTTTGAATCCAACTTTTTCATAAAAGCCAAGTGCACTTTTACGGGCATTACACCATAGGACATGTATATTATTTTTTTCAATAATTGGAATAGCGGTATTAAGTAAAGCCAATGAATAGCCTTGACCTCGATGCTCCTTAAGTGTGGCCATGCCTCTTAATCTATATTGGAATTCATCTTTTATTTCAGGATGAGCATCGATATAAAATGAAGCCACACTAACTAATTCATCATTTACAAAAGCTCCTAGATGAAAAGAGCCTTCGTCATCATCCCCTGGATAGATAAGATCACTAGGTTCTTGATGAGGTCTTAGAATTTTATGTCTTAGATTATGTGTATCTACAGCTTCAATTTGTTTAACTTCCATGCAAAGAGTGTACTTAAGAGTTTGAGAATAGAAAGATACGTTGCGCTATATCTGACTTTTACGCATGAGGACTTCGCCTCCAATACGGGCCAAAGTCTCCGAGAATAGCTCTATAACCACTCCTGGAATATTTGTTTTATTACCTTTCCAATAAGAATGAACATAGAGTCCACAGCGTCCATTTAGTTCTTTGATTATAAAATCACCTTTAAGGCCGGTGAAGATGCCACTTGGAAAGACAAAGGGGTATTTACCTTCTTTTGTTGGCCTTTTAACGAAGATATACACAATCATAGGATAGGGTAAGAGGGTATGATCAGCTCTAACGGTGAAGAGATTGTTCTTTTCGCTGTATTTTGAACTTTTTATAAAGCCAATCCAATTTTGGTATTCTTCTAGTCTAGAAAGCTTTCTTAATACTGTAGAGCAGTTCTTATTGTGAAGAGCAGCTCCTTGCATAGTAAAGATTTGCTTATCCCCAATGGTTTCAACTTGCGCATCTGATAAGATCTCGCGCTTTTTAAGTGCACTGATTGCTTGGTCTGATAAATTCCAATGCGCCTTGTAAAATTTAGAAATCTCATCAGCTGATATATTCAGATTTATAAAAAGAGTATTAAAAATAAATATTTTGATGAGTAATTTCATAATCTTATTATTATTCATGCTAAAGCTTAACGCAATAAGACTTTTCATGCTTGCAGTCATTATTTATCCTAAATATCTGAAAATATTAACCATGTATTCGAAGGTATGAATTTAATGGCAAAGAAGGCAGCGGCGAAGAAAGTCAAAGACGCAGTAATTGAGGCAAAAGATCAAAGATGGCATTGTCGAAATAGGGTAACACTCGTATTTGGATCCAATGATATTGAAGAACTTGATACCTATGTCTACACACAAGACTCATTAGAATTTAAAACAGTTAAATTTCACCAAGCAAAGTCTAAAGCAATTGAAGAAATTTTAGATAATTGTATTGATGAATTTTATCGTGGTCATGTGACTGAAGTAAAAACCACTCTTAAAGATGATGGGAAAACAGTTATCATCCAGGATAATGGAATTGGCTTCCCTTTAGATAAAGTGAAAATGGTTTATACTGAATTTAGAACTGGTTCTAAGTTTAAAGATCAAGAGGTAGATGAAAAGGGCTTCTTATACCGTACATTAGGTCAAAATGGTCTAGGTGCCGCTGCAACTTGTTTAACTAGTGATCTTTTTAAAGTAACAATTAAACATTTAAATTCCCATAAAGAACAAACTTATACTTTTAAAGATGGTGCTTTAAAAACATCTAAGACTCAGGCTAAGAAATTTAGTGGTAAAACTGGTGGAGTAAAAATTGAAGTTGTTCTCGCCCCAGAAGTTTATAAAGATAATAAGATTGATGCAGAACTATTAAGAAAGAGAATTATTGATCTTGCATATAATAACCCTGGTCTTAAGTTTACTTTTAATGGTGAAACTTTTCTTTATAAAAAAGGTCTCTTGCAATTAGCTGAAAGAATTGATCCAGATAAGTCATATCACCTAGCTGATGAATCATATATTTATGAAGGTATTAATTTAAAAAAGAAAAAGTATAAGGCCAAAGTTGATATGAGTGTTTCACTTGTGATTGACCCTCGCAGTGAAGAGCGTGAAAAGTTTATTTCTTTTGTGAACTCCACTCCAACTTATGACGGTGGTTTTCACCACGATCGTGTGAAGAGACTTTTTATCAATATAATAAAAGATAAATTAGAAAGAAGTGCTAAGAAAGAAAAGGTTACTCTCGTTGATAATGATATTGTCAGTGGTGTAACTTTTATTATTGGTATTATTATGCCAAACCCACGTTTTGAGTCTCAAACTAAGAGAAAACTTGTTCGTGATAAAGATTTAGAAAAAGCACTAGAAGAATTTATGTCTAATAATATGGCAAAGTTCTTACGTAAACATAAAGATTATCTCGATGTAGTGATTGAAAGAGCAAAAGCACGTCAGCGTTTTAATGCTCTTAAAGATGCTTCAAAGAAAGGTAAGAAACAAAGAAAGCAAAGAGTTGAAAAACTTCTTGATGCAAACGAGAGAAGAAATAGAGATAATTGTACATTATTTATCTGTGAAGGGGACTCTGCTATTGGAGGGCTTCGCAGTGCTCGTAATAAACTTTATCAAGGTGGGATAGCATTACGTGGGAAACCAATGAATGTAACTCAAGCGAGTATTAAAGATGTACTTAATAATCAAGAATTCTCAGACATTATGGCCAGTGTTGGTCTAGTTATTGGTCAAAGAGCAGATGAGAGTGATCTACGTTACTCTTCAATTGTTTTCCTTGCAGATTCTGATGTAGATGGTGGACATATTAATACCTTACTCGCCAATTTCTTTTTTCAGTTTTGGCCAGAGCTTTATGAGATGGGATCTATTCAATTTGCAAAGGCACCTCTTTTTGAAGTCATTACTGATAAAGGACCCATTTATGCAGAAAGTGATGGAGAGTTAGAGAGTATTAAGAAAAAGCCAGGTATAAAAATTAGAGAAATTCAAAGAAATAAGGGTCTTGGTGAGATGAGTCCAGAGGCCTTTAAGTATGTACTCTCTCGTGATGCCTATACAAAAATTACGACTGAAAACATGGAAGAAGCCAAGCATATGCTTCACACTTGTTTTGGAAAAGATACTCAGTTAAGAAAAGATTTACTTATTGATGAAGATGAATTTGTTCCTGATGTAAATGCAGCACTCAAGGGCAAGGACTTAGTTAAAAAGTCAAAGAATACTGGGAAAGTTACTGGAACAGCTAAAGCGGTGAAAAAAGCTGCTAAAAAAGCAGGTAAGAAAGTTACTAAAAACGTAGCTAAGAAAGCTGCAAAGAAAACTGCGAAAAAAACAGCCAAGAAGACTGCAAAAAAGAAAGTAGCTAAGAAAGTAAGTAAGAAAACAGCTAAGAAAAAAGTAGCGAAGAAAAGGTAATAGCGAATGGAAGATAAATACTATCACTCAATGGATGCAGTACCTCTTGAGGAAATCGTAAGAGATGAGTACAGAACTTATCAAATCTATACCCTGATGGATCGTGCGATTCCTTATCTTCAAGATGGTCTTAAACCAAGTCAAAGAAGAATTTTATATACACTTTATAAAAACCAATCAAAAGGTTTAATCAAAGTTTCTTCACTCACTGGACTTGTCTTAACTCTTCATCCCCATGGACCTGCAAGTGTAGAAAGTTCAATTGTTAATCTTGCTCAGGACTACACCTTTTCAAATAATTACCCTTTGATTGATAAAAAGGGTTACTTTGGTGAAAGAATGGAAACTCAAGCTGCTGCAGCTAGGTATATTGAGTGTAAGCTGGGGGAAGTTGCTAAGGTTCTGCTTTTTGATGATATGAATCAAGTTGAGATGGTTCCCAATTACGATGAAAAGGTTATGGAGCCAGTTGCTTTTCTGCCTAAATTACCAATCATGCTTTTAAATGGTGCTGAAGGTATTGGAACTGGTTTTAGCTCGGTTATTCCTAGTTTTAATCATAAAGATATTATCCGTTCAATGATGAATTTTATTGATACAGGTAAAGCACGCAAGATGAAGCCATGGGTAAGAAATTATTCAGGGAAAGTTGAAGAAGATAGTAAGAGAAAAATTCAATTTCCAATGGTATTTGAAGAAAAGGGTGGAAAGATTTATATCACTGAACTTCCTCGTGGTTATGATGCTCAAAAGATTTATAAGTATATAAATAAATTTATCGATAAAGACTTTGTTAAAGATTATATCGATTCTTCAGTTGATAATGAGATTGAAATTGAACTTATCTTTAAGCGTGGTCAACAACCAAGCTTAGCTGAAGTTGAAAAAGAAATGGGTACAGTAACTAGTCTTACTCCTAATTACACTTTGATTAGTGAAAGAGGTGTAAAAGTTCTAGATAAAGCAGAAGAGATTATTGAAATTTTTACTGCCCAAAGACTTGTTGTCGTAAAACGTAGATATGAGCTTTTAATTGAAGATGCTAAAGAGCGCCTTAATAAGAATAATGAAATTATTCGATTCATTAAAGAAAAGCACTATGCTGTCGCAGAGAAAAAGGCCAATAGAAAAGATTATGTTGATTACCTTGATAAAAAGAAATTTCATTATAGTGATTATCTTGCAGATATGGCCATTTACCGCATGACTAAGGAAGAAGTTTCTAAGAGGCAATTGCTAATTACTGAAGATAAGGCAAAGATTAAAGAGTATGAAAAGATCTTTAAATCACCAGCTCTAATTAAGAAAAAACTAATTGAGGAATTAAATTCAGTAGATAAATCACTAGATGATATTATGAAGAAAAAAGAAGACGCAAAGAAAAAAGTTTATAAGAAACTATCAAAAGCGACTAAGAAAAAAGCTTCAAAGAGATAAAGTGTAATTATGAATAAAGATACAGTGATCAATAAATTAAAGGACCATTATTCTTTAATTTACTTGATCATTGCTTTATTGCTCTTTAATTACTTCTTAGGCAATTTTATTAATAAAGAATTGTGGATAGATGAGCTTTTTTGTATCTTTGTTGTGTCTCATAAGCATCTTAGTATTATTCAATTTTTGGTGGAACATGATACAAACCCGCCGTTATTCTTTTTAGTCTTACATGTTTGGCATAAGCTCTTTCAATTAGACCCTTTTAATTTAAGGATCTTGCCAATACTCTTATCAAGTATCTCGTTTATCTTCTTATACCGGCTCTTTATTAAAAGGGGCCTCTTAACAATTGCCTATGCTTTACCTATCTACCTTTTTACATCTCATATCTATATTTTTCATACAATAGATTTAAGACCTTATTCGTTTTTCATATTAGGGATATGTATGAGTATGTATGCTCTGTATTCTCCAGGCGATGATAAGCAGCTTTTGAATAAGATCCTCTATGTATTAGGTATTTCCATTGCACTATATTCACATAACTTTGCAATGATTTTTTGGTTCTCGCAATTTGTTATTTATTTAATATTTTATAAATGGGTAAGAACCTTTAGTTTTAAAGA
>CAJXHA010000217.1 GCA_913053615.1 uncultured Bacteriovoracaceae bacterium
GCAAGAAAATGGCAGAGCAAATAATTTTATCTTTAAAGGATAAAGTTAATAAATTGGAATTTGCTGCTGCAGTAAATACTCAGCAAGATATGCCAATGCAAGAAGGACAGAATTCAGATAGGGCCAAAATTATCAGTGATGCACTGGCTGCTCTAGAAAGCCTTGGTTATAAAGATAAGTCTGTTCAGAAAATTATCAATGAAAACTTAACTGCTGATATCTCTTCTAGTGAAGAGCTTATAAAAATAGTTTTAAAAGAGATTTAATATGGAACGAATGGTTAGCTCTGAAATAAAAGAAAGTGAAATTGAACATGATGTGAAGTTAAGACCGCAAAACTTTACAGAATATATAGGTCAAAAACGTGTCGTAGAAAATGTAGAGCTCATGGTTAAGTCTGCAATTAAAAGAAAAACGGCAATGGATCATGTTCTTTTATCTGGGCCTCCTGGACTTGGTAAAACTTCTTTGGCCATGCTAATCGCAAAAAATATTGGCTCTGAATTACATGTTATCTCTGGACCTGCAGTAGAAAAGAAAGGTGATCTCGCCGCTGTCCTTACAAATTTAAATCCTCAAGATGTTCTTTTTATTGATGAAATTCATAGAATGCATATCAGTGTTGAAGAGATCCTATATTCTGCGATGGAAGATTATCGCCTAGATATATTAATCGGACAGGGTGCGAGTGCTAGGACCATGCAAATTGACCTCGTTCCTTTTACTCTTATTGGTGCAACAACTCGTAGTGGTCTACTTTCAAATCCGCTACGTGATAGATTTATGGCACATCTGCACTTTGATTATTACTCTAGCGAAGAGCTGGCACATATCTTAAAAAACAATGCTTTAAAAATGAATATTCAATTATTGGAAGATGCTAAACTTGAAATCGCGAGAAGAAGTAGAGGAACTCCTAGAATTGCCAATAGAATTCTTAGGAGAGTTAGGGACTTTGCATTAGTTGAGAATCATCAAGAGATTGGAATTCAAGATGTAAATAAAGCACTTGAATTATTAGATATCGATTCCATGGGACTTGATTCAATGGATAGAAAAATCCTCACAGTGATGAGAGATTATTATTCATGTGGCCCAGTCGGAATAGATGCTTTAAGTGCAACCCTTGGAGAGGATAAGCAAACCATAGAAGAAGTTTATGAACCATTTCTTTTAAAGGAAGGTTTGATCCTAAGAACTCCACGAGGCAGACAATTATCTGATAAAGCAATTGCTCATATAAACTAGATTTATTTCACGCAACCTTGCATTAAATCCCCTTAAGTGGTAGAAAACTATACTTTTTATTTGTAAGTGTCTGAAAACTTGTTCATAATATGGAAGAATGTTTCAGTCGTGTTTTTTAACAAATTTAGTTTATACTTAAGAAACGTAATGCAAAAAAGACAATTTAAGTTAGGCTTAAAGGCTTAAGGAAAATATATGATTTATCAAAGAACAATTGCAAAAGAGGTACAGGTCACAGGAATTGGCCTTCACTCGGGCAAAAAAGTTATTTTGAAACTAATCCCAGCTCCAGCAGATACTGGAATTGTTTTTAAAAGAAGTGATTTAAAAAATGCTGAACCACTAAAAGCACACGCAACGACAGTTGGTGCTACTGAGAATAATACGACTCTTGGAAGTGGTGAGAATGTTATTCATACTGTTGAGCACTTACTTGCTGCACTTTTTGGTTTAGGAATTAATAATGTTTTCTGTGAAATTTCAGGACCAGAAGTTCCTATTATGGATGGAAGCTCAGCTTCTTTTGTATTTATCTTAAAGGAAACTGGTGTTCAGAATCTAAGCTCAACTAAGAAGTTTATGATAATTACTGAGAAGGTTAGAGTTGAACACAATGGTACTTGGGCACAGATTGAGCCAGCACCAAATTTAATTATCGACTCTACTATTGTTTTTGCTCATCCAATAATCAAAGCTCAAAAGCAAGTTTTCGAATATAGCTGTGAGAACTTTATCAATGAAATCTCTCGTGCCAGAACATTTGGTATGATGCGTGACGTGGATATGCTTAAGAGAAAAGGCCTAGTTAAAGGTGGTTCTCTGGATAATGCAATTGTTTTAGATGACTATAAAGTACTAAATAATGACGGACTTAGATTCAATGATGAGTTTGTTAGACATAAAATTTTAGATACTCTAGGTGATATTAGCTTACTAGGTTATGAAGTTGCCGGAAGAGTTACTACTTATAAGTCAGGTCACTACTTACACAATGTACTTTGTCGTAAAGTACTAGATAATCCGAATTCATTTGAAATTGTTTCTGCAAGTTCTATCGCTAAAGAAGCAAGAATGGCACATGAACTGCCTCAAATGATTTCTGTGATGAACTAAGTTTCCTTTTCAAAATAGATTTAATTGTGTTAAAAGAAAATCTACAGGATTTTCTATATGATGCGCTTTGCACTAATTATATTAATTTTTACTTTTAACGCTTTTGCTCAACAAAATTATCGTTGGTCGGATCTTGTTGAAGGTGAAACTTACAGAATCGATAGAGATATCGAAATGGATTATGCAAAGAATCTTTATAAAGTATCTAAGGGACAATTACTTAAATTACAAAACGTTAAGCCACTTCCAATGATTAATGTTTATATGGCCGAGTTTCACGTAACTAAGTGTACCGATACAAATATGACAACTGAAATGATCCTGGTAGAAGTTAAGCAACCTGATTCTAAGGTTGTTTCTGTTGGAGTTGATCTGACTTATGGATGTAAGCTAGAAGTTTTTATTGAGAAAAAAGACTATAGCTCTAAAAGTATCCTTTACTAATTTTCGGAGTTCACATGCGTTTATCTAAGTACTTCTGGCAAACTTATAAAGAAACCCCAGCAGATGCTGAAATTGCATCTCATAAGTTATTAATGCGAACAGGTATGATTCACAAAATAGGTGCAGGTCTTTATAGCTACCTTCCAATGGGTGTTCGAGTTATCAGAAAAATTGAGAATATCATTCGCGAGGAGTTAAATAATATTGATTCTAATGAGTTAACGATGAACTTTGTTACTCCTGCACAATTGTGGAAAGACTCTGGACGTTGGGATCAAATGGGATCTGAAATGCAAAGATTCAGTGATCAAAAAGATAATGAATACTGCTTGAGCCCGACTAATGAAGAAACAATTACAGATATTTTTAGAAAGTCAGTTAATTCTTATAAGCAATTACCTGTAAGTCTTTATCAAATTACAACAAAGTATCGAAATGAAATCCGCCCTCGTTATGGTTTAATGCGTGGAAAAGAGTTCTCGATGAAGGATGCTTATACATTCAGTTTGGATAAGGCCTGTATGGATGAGCAGTATGAATATTTTTATAAAGCTTATTCCAATATTTTTAAACGAATGAATTTAGACTTCATCATCGTTGAAGCTGACGGTGGTAATATTGCAAGTGGTGATTCACAAACCCATGAATTTCAAGTTCTGGCACAATCTGGAGAAGATGTTGTGGTTTTCTCTAAAGAATCTGGTTATGCGGCTAATATTGAGAAGGCAAATACTAAGAGGGCAGAATTAGCATTCTTACCAGAAGAAGCAATAAGTGAAGTTGAAACAAAAAATCTTCCAACATGTGAGGAAGTTGCAAAACTTTTAAACTTACCAATTCATCAAACATTAAAGACTTTAGTATTTTCAGCATTTTGGGGAGAGAAGTCTGCAAATTATATGATTATGCTTTTGGGCGATGATGAACTTAATGAAGTGAAGCTTAAAAACTTTTTAAAAGCGGATAGAATAGAAGTTGCAAAGGAAAGTGTCCTTAAAGAAATCGGTGCAATCGCTGGTTATATGAGCCCTTATAAACTTGAAGGCAAGTATAGTGTGCTTTTAGACGCTTCGATAGATCCAACTAAGTCTTATATTGTTGGAGCAAATAAGGAGCATTTTCATCTTAAAGGCTTTACACCAAAAAGAGATATTGAAAACTATAAGTCTGCTGATTTAAGAATGGCCAAAGAGGGTGATCTCGATCCAAGTGGTAAGGTGGTAAGCTTTGCTAAGGGGATTGAAGTAGGGCATATCTTTCAATTAGGTGATAAGTATTCAAAGGCCATGGGCGCAACTGTACTCGATCAAAATGGCAAAAAGATTGCTCCACTCATGGGATGTTACGGAATTGGAGTAACAAGAACCCTCGCTGCTGCCATTGAGCAATGTCATGATGATGATGGAATTATTTGGCCATACCCAATTGCTCCTTTTCAAATTCATATAGCAGCTATGTATAAAGATCCAGAGTTTAAAAAAGAGTGTGATGCTCTTTACGATAAACTTACTAAAGAAGGCTATGAGGTCCTTTACGACGATAGAGGTCTTGGGATGGGAGCGATGATGAAAGATGCAGATCTTTTAGGACTTCCTATTCGCGTTTTCATTGGTGAGAGAGATTTTAAAAATTCAGGTGAAGTTGAAATAAAAGTAAGAAAGACTGGTGAAAAAACCAAGTGTTCATTAACAGATTTAACAGCTAATTTAACTAAGATTGTGGAGAGTTTAAGTTAATGGATACTGAACTAATTATTGGTATTCACAGTATTAAAGCTGCCCTAGAAAATTCATTACGTAACTGTATTGAATTATTTCTTACTGAAGATGCTAAGACGGAATTAAAAGAACAATTAAAGAACTCCAATATAAGTACACAGGTTGTATCACCACATAAGTTACAAGAAATTGCGAAGTCCAAATTTAAAGAAGCAGAAGTTGAGTATCAAAGAGTTCCCTCAGGTGCCCTTTTAATAGCAGATGCACTTGCTGAAAGAGATATGAATGATCTTTATGAACTCGTTGCTGAGGGCTCTAAGAAGATTTTATGCCTAGATCAAATTAGTGATGTTCATAATGGAGCTGCTATTTTAAGAACAGCATCTTTTTATGGTGTTGATGCAGTTATTTTACCTGCTAGAAAGTCATTTCGCTTTTCTCCTGGCTACTTTCGAATTGCCTCTGGTGCTCATGAATACTTAAAGCTATTTCAAGTTCAAAACCTTTCTAAAACAATTAGAAAGATGCAAGAGAATGGCACTATAGTTGTTGGTTTAAGTGAACATGCCGATGAAAAATTTAGTGCAAAAGAGTATTTATCATCAGGAAAAAGTCTCGCTCTAGTTCTTGGAAAAGAAGAAACTGGAATTTCTAATGCAGTAATGCGAGTGGTTGACCATAAATTGGCCTTAAATAGCCAAGGAAGCATTAAGTCACTTAACGTTTCTGTGGCTTCTGCAGTCAGCTTAGAAAAATGTTTTGGTAATTGATAAAAAAAGCTTGATATTCAAATCATTTACGATTATAAAAATACACTCACTGAAAAGGTGACTTTGCTGCTCTAGCTCAGTTGGTAGAGCATCAGTTTTGTAAACTGACGGTCGCAGGTTCGACTCCTGTGAGCAGCTCCACGGCGTGGTTCCCGAGTGGCTAAAGGGAGCGGACTGTAAATCCGCCGGCGTACGCCTTCGCTGGTTCGAATCCAGCCCGCGCCACCACCTTTTTTTCGTGAAACAACCTAAGCGGGTGTAGCTCAATTGGTAGAGCACCAGCCTTCCAAGCTGGGGGTTGTGGGTTCGAGACCCATCGCCCGCTCCATTTTTTTAAGAAATCAAGTTATTATCTATTGTCTCAATGTAATTGTTCGTATAATTACATTAGTTAAATCTAGAGTTTGCTCGCATGGCTCAGGGGTAGAGCGTTTCCTTGGTAAGGAAGAGGTCCCGGGTTCAAATCCCGGTGCGAGCTCCATAGATAATTTTTTTTTAAAAAAAAATTGTCAGTTCAGTTTGCTTAGCGCATACTCACGTACTGATAAGCTTTAATATAACTATAATAAGCCAATAAGTGGATTAACTTTTAAGGAGAACTA
>CAJXHA010000218.1 GCA_913053615.1 uncultured Bacteriovoracaceae bacterium
ATTGAAAAATATATTGAGAGACCAAGACATATTGAAGTTCAAATTTTGGCTGATGAGTTTGGAAATGTTATTCATCTAGGTGAAAGAGATTGTACAATTCAAAGACGTTTTCAAAAAATTATTGAAGAAACACCGTCACCTGTTCTTAGTCCGGAAAAAAGAAAAGAAATTTGTGATAGTGCCGTTATGTTAGCTCGTGAAGTAAAGTATGACTCCGCAGGAACTGTAGAGTTCTTATATGACTTGGATACTCAGAAATTTTATTTTATGGAAATGAACACTCGTATTCAGGTTGAACACCCTGTTACTGAAGAATTATGTGGTATTGATTTAATAAAACATCAAATCTTAGTAGCTGCAGGTAATAAGCTAGAACTTGAGCAAAAAGATATAAAGTTTAATGGTCATGTAATGGAATTCAGAATTAATGCTGAAAACCCTAATACTGGAATGCCATCACCTGGTCTAATTACCCATTATCACAGACCTGGAGGTATGGGAATTAGAGTAGATGACTATATTTATACAGGATACCAAGTACCACCTCATTATGATTCTATGATTTCTAAAATTATCGTCAAGGCCGAAAATAGAGCAGAATGTTTAAATAGATCTAAGCGTGCTTTAGAGGAAACAGTTGTTGGTGGAATCGCGACAAATATTGAGCTTCACCAAAAAATACTGAAAAACTCAAGCTTTGTGGAAAATGATTACAGTACGAATTTTTTAGCCCAAAAAATGTTATAATTATCAGTAGTTAGATAACATTTGGGGTATGAATTGCAGGACGCGATTAAGTTATATAATTCAAAGAATTATAATGAAGCTTTGGAGGAGTTTAAAAAACTTCGAACAAGTAATCCACAAGATTTAGAAATTCAAAAATATTTATTTCAATGTGCTAAGAATCTAAAAATCAAAGAAGTAGAAAGCTACTTTAATGATTATATCGATTTACTTTTTAACGCTCAAAAATATTCTGAGCTTACAAGTTTTATCGAAGCTTATGAATACAAGATACTATTAAAGAATAAGATTTTTTACATTCAATCTTTGTTTAAAAATGGTGATGTAAAAAAATCTCTTAATTTGTATTTAAAATTTCTAGAAAAATACCTAGAACAAAAGAATTATGTTGCCGTTAATTCATTACTTAAAATTGAAAAAGAGATTATTAAATATCACCCAAAAGTTGAACTAGTTAAATTAATTTATTGGTCAGATTTAAAATATGATGAAGAGCGAATAAAGTTTTTAGATGAACTTGAAGAACAATATACTAAAAATTGGAAAGCTTTCAGAGATTTTAAAATTGATAAAAATAACTTTATTGCAAAAATTATAGAAATTTTAAATGTTGATTGTGAAGAAGTTGCAGAACTTTTTATACGTGTTAAGTATCTTGAGTTAAAGTATGAAGTACGTAAGCCTGGTAAGCAAGATGTCTTAGAGTATCTTATTCTAAATCTAGATAATGTTATCAGACAGTCTTACATTATAAATTACCTAGATGATGAAACTAAGTCTCTATATGTTGACTTGGTTCAGTCTAAACAACTTGATATGACAACAAAAAGAAATTTAGCTCCGGGCTTTTTTGAATTTGAAAAAAGTAAAATTGTTGTCACTCCAAATACATTTGAAGATGAAATTAGTGAGGTCTTGAAGTTTGATCAGTTGCCAACACATGTAGAGCCAATGGAGAAAGAAGAAAAAATCCAGACTTATAAATTATCAAAGTCTGAACAAGAAATAATAAAAAAGATTGAGAATGACGAGTATGAAAATATTGAAAGTTTCATCGTTGTATTAATTGAGAATTCATTTTTAAGAGCAGCAGAGTTACTTGCTAAGAAGATTCAAAATGATGAGCTCAAAGTTTATTATTTAGGTGAGATATATTTAAAGTTACAAGAGTGGTCTACTCTTATTGATCATTGCTTCTCATACTATGAGAATGCTTCTGTTAGTTTGATTAAAAATCTAAATTATTTTTTAGGAATTGCTTTTTTAGAAAAGAATGAAAGTAATAGAGCATTAAAGTATTTAAACAAAGTAATTGTAGAGGATCCAAACTTTAGGTCAATTAGAGAAAAGGTAGAAATTGCGAAGAGTAAATAAGGTTGTATTAATATTCTTTATTTTTACTATCGCAGTATTTTACAGCGTCCTTGAAGTATTGCAGTCTGACTTTCTTGGTAATAATGCATCTAAAGCAATAAATAAAGCTTTAGTTTCAAAGTATGGTGTTTCTGTAAACTTCCAAAAAGTTAAGTTTCAGCTATTTCCACCTGGTATTGAGCTTAGAAATGTAAGAGTCGATGATACAAAAAACAACGAGTTTTTATTTCTTACAAGTAAAATTGGTGCTTATTTTGATATTCGCGATATCTTTCTAGAAAAACCTACAATTAGTGAGATACTGATTTTTGATGGGCATCTAAAGTTAAATATTAAGAAATCGAAAGAAAAAGAAAATGAGAGCACTGAGGAAACTAAACTTGAGACTGTTAAAGTAACTGAATACATAAAATTACTTGAAGATAAACTTCCAATAGACTTTAAGAAAATAAACTTCAACCAGAGTAGCTTAGATATTAATAACTCGACAATCGATCTTCGTAAATTGCTAGTTCGAAAAAGAAAAGACAATGTTAAGGTTAAGCTGACTTCATACAATCTCGATCTGACAAGTATTCATGAGAAGATTCCAAAGTTAGATACTATAACATTGGACTTAGTGATTGATGATAATGAGATTGATATTAAGAGTTCGACTATTCAAAAAGATGTTAATACTTTGGAGCTAAGTGGTGAGTTTGAAAATAATCTAACTAAAGTAACTGGGAAGGGAAGTTTAAGGCTACAAGGTGAGCTCTCTGAAATTAAAAAGTATGTTGATCTAAGTAAAATTGGAGACCTTACTTATGGAATTATCGATGCCAAGGCCGTATTTGATGTAAAAGATAATAAACCTCAATTTTCAACTGAGCTAAGTGTAAATGATTTTAAAACAGATTTTTGTTATGGTGATAAATTAGTCTTAGCTGTGAGTGCAGATCTTGAACAGGTAATATTCAAAAAATTTAATTTGCAAGCAAACAAACAGCGTATCAACTTACTACAACCTTTTGAGTTCTTTAATTTTAAATCCAAAAAATTTGTAGAGGAAGATGTTATTGTTGAAGTTAACCAATTAAAACTGGATAACGCACTTTCTTATTTGAAAGACAGCCTTTCGATACTAAAAGGAAAACTTACTGGAAAACTTAGATTCACATTATTAGAAAAAAGTTTTCATTTCTTTATTGAAGAGGAAATGCAAGTTAATGATTTGTATCTTGGTGAAAAAGAAAAACCAATACTCTCAATTGAGAATGGTATCTTAAAGGATACCGAATTCTCTGTTGTAGAAGGTGTTTTTAAGATGAATGCGAGTGTAGAGCTACCTAATAGTAATATTGTTGCTCAAGGCGAAATTAAAAAAGGTGATGTTAATTTCTCAGTTAAAAACGCAAATATCGATTTTAAAGACTTTGGTAAGTTTGCTGGGTTTACCCTGTTAGGTAGCGGAATGCTTGATCTAAATGTATATAAGAACAAAGAGGATCATACATTAATTGAATTAGTTCCAGAACTTGAAGGATTCTCTTTTGAAAACTATCAGCTTGGATCTACAAAAGGAAAAATTTATTTTAATCTTAGTGAATCTGAGATTGCAGTTAAAGATCTAGTTGCAAAGCAAGGAAAAGCGAACCTTACCGGGGGAGCTGTTTTAAACTATGGCAATGGAGATGTAAGTGCAAGTGCTCAAGTTGATACTAAGAGATATGTAGATATTAAAAAAATACTTAATCCTCTTTTAAGTCCTCTAGACTTTATACCTGAAGATGTATTTGGTGATTGGCTATTAAAGGCCAACGTATCTGGAAAAATGGATCTTGATAACCTCGTTGTCGATGTGAATTTTCTTGGTAAGAATAATTATGTATATGACGAAAGTTTTGAGCGAATTGGGTTTGACCTTAGCTTAGTTAATCAAGTTCTTAACCTTAAAAATATCAAGGCATCAAAATCAAATGGTAGTCTTCTTGGAGAATACTCTTTTAATTTGAAAACTCAAAAAATGCTTTATGATTTGCGCTTTGCGAATATTCCAATCAGAGATATTAACTGGATTGATAGGTCACCTCTAGAGTTAGATGCTGAAATAAATGGAACGCTTAAAGGTGAAAACTTTAATAAGTCGAATACAATTAATGCTGAAATAGTTCTAGATAAAACTTATGTTTCTACCAGGCGTGTAAAGGACTCTAAGTTTATTTTTAATATGAGTGATAAGATATATAAGTTTGATGCAAGTTTATTTGGTGATGAGATTTCCTTTGAAGGAAAACTTTATGATGATAAAGAAAAAACTTCTGAAATGGCTTTGAAATTAGATACCAATGATATTCCTTTGTACCTCTCTATTTTAAAATTTGTGGATAAAAGTACATTGAATATGACAGGTGAAGTTAAATTAAACTCGAGTTTAAATTTCCCAGGAACAGATTATACAAACTCTAACTTCAAACTAATGTTGGAAAAATTTGTATTTAAAAAAGAAAGTGTTGATATCGATTATAAATATAATCGAGAGCTGCCTCAGTTCATTATTGATAATGGTTTAGTAAAAAATTGGGACCTTGAAATTGAAGGTCGTAAATTTTATTTAATTTCTAAGGGGAGCGGAAATTTGACTGGCCAATATACTATTAATAATGACTTTAAAGTAGATGCGTCTATTTTAGAAACTTTAAATAAAATTATTTCAAAGGCCAATGGAACTTTACGTGGTAAAGTTAAGTTTTTTGATAAATCCAATAGACCTGACTATGAAGCGACATTAATAAGTAATAACCTATCAATATCGACTTCTTATTTGCCTACAGAGATTAAAGATACAAAATTACAACTTGAATACAAGAAAAACAAAATATTGGTAAAAAGAATAAGAGCTGGGTTATCGGCTGGATATGTTGATATAAGTGGTGATGTTAATATAGGTAATATCATTCCAGAATTAAACTTAAAAATGTTAGTCAATGAAGCTGGTATTCCTATCCTAGGTAAGTCAAGCTTGGTTGTCTCTGCTGATACTAATTTAGTTGGGAAGAAACCACCTTATACTCTTTCTGGTGATGTTGTTATAAATAAACTATTAATAGTAAATGATATTCAAGACTTCACATCTGGTGAAAGTGCGATTCTAAAAAAAGAATATGAGTATTTACCACAACAAAATAAAGAGGTGTTTAGTAATTATTTAGCACTTAATCTTAATATTGATACAAAAGAGCCAATGTATCTTTCCAACTCTTTTGCAGATGTTGGTATGATTGGTGATCTTCAACTGTTGGGTGGTGAGAATGATCCTAAACTTGTTGGTAGCTTGTCTTTAGCACCGAGAACGAATAAAATTACCTTTAAAAATATTGATTACTTATTAAATAAAGGAAATGTGTACTTTTACTCTCAAAATAAAATATCAAATCCAGAGATTGATTTCATTGCTGAAAGTGCAATCAATGATTATAAAGTTAATGTTAAAGTATATGGTCCAGTTAGTGATTTTAAATTAGATTTAACTTCAACACCTGCTCTGGCACAAGAAGATATTCTATCTTTAATTGCCTTTGGATATACTAAGGATTTATCAGCTAATTTATCAGATGCTGAAAGAGAATCAATGACTCAAGCTGGAGTTGGATCCATACTGTTTGATAGTTTTAAGATTAATGAAACATTAAAGTCTGAATTTGGACTACAGGTAAACTTAGGAACTCAAAT
>CAJXHA010000219.1 GCA_913053615.1 uncultured Bacteriovoracaceae bacterium
AAGTTATTATCTATGGTGAAGGAGGACGTGAACATACTATTGCTCAAAGTATAATGCACTCGCCTTTTGTTAGTGATGTATTCATGCATACTAAACGCCATGGACTCTTTGAACATATTAAAGATATTTACTTTGAAGATGATCAAGATTTCATCGATTTCTGTCACGAACAAAGAATTGATTTAGTCATTATTGGACCAGAGGCACCACTTTGTAGAGGACTTGCAGATAAATTAAGAGAAAACCATATTAATACTCTTGGAGCAGGTTTGATTGCTAGTCAACTTGAGAGCTCTAAAATATTTACCAAGAACTTTTTGGAAAAAGCTAAGATTAAAACAGCGCAATCATTTAGCTTTGATAGCTTTCAAAGTGCCAATAGTTTTTTAAAACAAAGTTTATGGCCTAATTTTGTTATAAAAGTAGATGGACTTGCAGCAGGTAAAGGAGTTGCAGTTTGTGACTCACAAGAAGAAGCTCTTAAAGAGCTTGAATTATTTAATAATAACTATCCTAAGACTAGGTTTTTGATAGAAGAAAAACTCAATGGTAGAGAAGTATCTCTTTTCTACCTTATCGATGAAAATAAGATTAAATTCATTGGTGATGCCTGTGATCACAAAGCTCTATTAGATGGAAACCTTGGGCCTAACACAGGTGGGATGGGTACATACTCCCCTTGTGACTGGCTTGATCAAAAGAGACTTAGTTCAATTCAAAGTGAACTAAGTTCTAAAATTATGCAAACACTGAAAGCAAGTGATTTTAATTATAATGGAATACTCTTTGTGGGTCTGATGGTAGATGAAAAAGATTATAATGTTTTAGAATTTAATATCAGATTAGGTGATCCTGAAACACAAGTACTCTTACCTCGAATTAAAGATGACCTTTTCATACTCTTTAAGCAATGTGCACTCAACCTACTTACTGATGCGCAAATTTCTTTTAGTCAAAAATCATATGTTCATGTGGTTTGCTCATCAAAAAACTACCCTTACTCAGCTAGTGAACCATCTAAAATCAAAGTAAACCAATTAGAACATGGAAGCTCACTGGTGTGGGCAGGAGTAAAAAAAGAAGGAAATGATATTTTTGCAATAGGTGGTCGAGTGTGTGGAGTCACTGCTTGTGGGGAATCTAAAATCATAGCAAGAGAGCTTGCTTATAAGAATATAAACAATGTTGATTTTGAGGGAAAATATTATCGCCATGATATCGCAAAATAATTCTATTGCTATATTTGCATCAGGAAATGGTAGTAATGCTATTAAACTCATTGAGTGCGCTCAAAGTAATAATAAAGAAATCGCTTGTCTTATTTGTGATAATCCAAATGCCAATATTTTAAAAGTAAAACTAGATATACCAGTGCATTTAATCCCATACAATCATAGTAAAACAAAGCATGAAGAAGAAATTTTAAAAGTTCTAAAGCAATATGACGTAAATTGGATATTCTTAGCAGGCTATATGCGAATACTATCCGCTAATTTTATTCAAAGATTTACCCATAAAAATAAAAGCCAAATTATTAATATCCATCCCTCATTACTTCCTAAGTATCAGGGGCTTAACGCTTACGAAAGAAGTTATCAAAACCAAGACCAATACAGTGGAATAACCATCCACTACGTGGATGCTGGTATCGATACAGGTGAAATAATTATTCAAGGTAAGTTTGAAAGAACTAAAGCAGATAGCCTTCAGGATTTTATCCAAAAAGGACTTAAGCTAGAACATACTTTATACCCCCAAATTTTAATGAGAGTTTTTAAATATAATTACTAAGGAAATCTATGAGTATCTATAGAGTTGATGTTATTCCAAAAGAGCCAAGATTAATTTATGAAAATCAATTATTTAAAGAGTTTGCAAAAGATGAAGAAGCAAATGTCTATCGATCTAAAGTTTATTGGATAGAAGTTGATGAAAAATTAGATCGATGTGACTTAAACTATATGGCAAATGAGATCCTTGCTGACTCATTAATTGAAAATGTATTTACTGAAAATTCAAAAATCAATTATACATTTAATCAATTTGTTGAAGTCTCTTTTAAACCTGGTGTAGGAGATAATAGGGCCCAAGCAACATTAGATGCTATTAAAATTTCTTATCCTGACTTAAAAATTAATATATATACTGGAGATGGATACTTCTTTGATAGTGACAGTGATTTAAATACAATCAAAAGCTTTACTAATAATTATCTCTGTAATCCCCTATTAAATAATATCAATATCTACTTAAAACATGACTTTGAAAATAATCGTTTCACTAAGAATAAAATTTCTAAAGTTGAATTACATAAATCTAAAACAGAATATATTAACCTCAGTCTTTTAAATGATGAAGAACTCATTAAATTAAGTGATAGCCGCTGCCTTGCCCTAAGCCTAGCAGAAATGAAACAAATCCAAAATTATATTAAGAATCGTAGTGCCACAAATGAACCCTTAATTTCAGATGTAGAATTAGAAATACTTGCACAAACTTGGAGTGAACACTGTAAGCATAAGATATTTGCTGCTCAAATTGATTATTCAGAAAAATCTCATAATTTTAAAGCATTTCCTAATCAAAGTATAAATTCTCTCTATAAAGAATTTATTAAAAAGAGCACAAATAATATTAAAAAGGAAAAAACTTGGCTTAGAAGTGTCTTCTCAGATAATGCTGGAGTAGTGCGCTTTGATGATAAGTTTGATCTTTGTATAAAAGTAGAAACTCATAACTCCCCTTGTGCCCTTGATCCGTACGGTGGCGCTTTAACCGGAATCCTAGGGGTAAATCGAGATATTATGGGAACTGGTCTAGGTGCACAAACCATCGCTAATATGGATGTTTTTTGTACAGGTTTTCCAAAACAAGAATATCCACTTCCTCCTAAACTAATGCAACCCTCACGCATTCTAAAAGAAGTACATAAAGGAGTTGAAGATGGTGGAAATAAATCTGGTATACCAACAATAAATGGATCGATGCATTTCCATGATAATTGGGTTGGAAAACCATTAATTTATGTTGGCTCAGTTGGAATTATTCCTCATAAGCTTAAAAACTCTACTTTAGATCCAGTAAGTAAGAACCAAAAAGCTGGAGATTTAATTGTTATATGTGGTGGTCGTGTTGGTGCAGATGGAATTCACGGTGCAACTTTCTCCTCAATGGAATTAAAAGATGATGCTCTTAGTACATTTGTACAAATCGGTGATCCTTACACTCAGAAAAAAGTTGCTGACTTTCTCATTAAGGCCAGAGACCTAAATCTTTATACATCGATTACTGATAATGGAGCTGGTGGGCTCTCTTCATCTATTGGAGAAATGGCAGAAAAAGCCGGTGGAGCTAATATTTATCTCGATCGAGCGCTCCTAAAGTATCCGGGGCTAAAAAATTATGAAATTATGATTTCAGAATCCCAAGAAAGAATGAGTATCAGTGTTGAAAAAGAAAAGTTTCAACAATTACAAGAGCTCGCTAAAACTTTTGAAGTAGAAATCGTCAATATGGGTGAATTCACAGATTCTGGAAAGTTAAAAGTATATGATGGAAATGAATTATGCGCTGATCTTGATCTAGATTTCATGCATAATGGACTAGAACAATTAAAATTAAAAGCAAGCTTTGATCCAGATAAGATAAAGCTAAGCCCATGGATAGAGCCTCAAAAAAAGCAATTACATGATGATTTAAACCAACTTTGCCAAGCAGTATTGGCCCATCCAAATATAGCATCAAAAGAAGAATGGGTTAGACAATATGATCATGAAGTAAAGGCACAAAGTGTACTTAAACCATATAATGGGAAAAATCAAAAAGCACCAAGTGATGCAGGAGTCATTGATCTAAGTATTCATGGTGCAAGCTCTTTAATTTCTATTAGTAATGGTCTAGATACCCTTCACTCACAACATGATACCTATATTAGTGCTCACTATGCTATTGATGAGGCCATTCGTAATTTATTAGCAACTGGTGCAGACATAGAACACATGGCACTACTTGATAATTTTTGTTGGCCAGATCCAATTAAGAGTCCAAAAAATCTTGATGGTGAACATAAGTTAGCACTCCTAGTAAGAGCAAACTTTGCACTTAAAGAAGCCTGTGAAAACTATTCAACTCCCCTTATCTCCGGCAAAGACTCAATGAAAAATGATTTCTACGGAAATGATATTAATGGAGAAAAGATAAAGATTTCATCACCTCCAACACTTTTAGTTACTGGAATGTCTAAGAATAAAAAGTTAATAAAGAACCATTTTCAAACTGCAGATCAATTAGTTTATCAAGTTGGTGCAATTGATAAGGAAGTTTATCGTTCACATTTAAGTGAGATATTTGATATAGACTCAAAAGGTGTCCACCCCTTCTCTATAGAAAAGAACAAAGAGCTTTACTCTTTATTTTCAGAATTGCACCCATTAATAAGCGCATGTCATGACATTTCTGAAGGTGGGCTATTTGCCACTCTATTTGAAATGACTCTTGGAGATAATATTGGTGTTGAAATTACTGAGTCATTAAGTCTAGGATATTTATTTAATGAGCCCCTTGGTAACTTTGTCATGACAATTGACAAGAATAACCAAGAAAAATTTGAAAAAATTCTAAATGAGATTCCTTTTAAATTAATTGGACATACAACTTCGATGCATCAATTTAAAATTGCAAATCAAGTTTTAGACTATGATCTCTTACTAAGTGCTTATCAAGGAGCTTTTTAATGGTTAGGGTATTAATTCTTAAAGGAAATGGTATCAATTGTGAAAATGAAACGGCCAAGGCCTTTATGTCAAAAGATACAAGTGTTAGCATTGTTCATATAAATGAACTTATCAATAATGAGTATCAACTTAATGACTTTGATATTTTTGCCATACCTGGTGGATTTTCTTATGGGGATGAAATTCAATCGGGTAAGATTTTAGCACTCAAATTAAAAAAATACTTAGCACAAGATATTAATACTTTTATTGCTGCCAATAAACTCATCATTGGAATTTGTAATGGATTTCAAATTCTAACTCAACTTGATCTTTTTACGGAAAAGAAAAGAACATGTACTCTCGCCCATAATAAAAATGAGAAATTTATAAATAAATGGCAAGGCCTACATGTTAATACAAATAGCTTTTGGACTAAGGGGTTTCCTGCTCACTATGCAATGCCAGTAAGACATGGTGAAGGAAGGCTCGTTTGCTCTGAAGAACTTCAAGCTGAACAAGTACTCTTTCGCTATGATCATGATATCAATGGCTCTATAAATCAAATTGCAGGCATCACAAACCTTAAAGGAAATGTACTTGGTTTAATGCCTCACCCTGAAGCTGCACTTGATCCCAAATTAAGTCCAAATAATCAAATGACTCACCCATTATTTAAAAATGCTATTGCTTATATTAAGGAGAATACCAATGCTTAAGAAAATCAGACGTGCACTCATTTCAACCACCGATAAAAGCCATTTAGAAAGTATCTTACCTCTTTTAGTTAAACATCAAGTAGAAATCATCTCAACAGGTGGAACAGAGAAGTATATAAGAGACTTAGGCTTTGAAACAATCACACTTAAAGACTTTACTGGAAAGCCTGAATTATTTAATGGAAGAGTAAAAACTCTAGAGCATAGTATTTATAGTGGAATATTATTTGATAGAACAAATAATGACCATCTAAGAGAGGTTAAAGAAAATAACATTCAAGAAATTGACCTAGTGATTTGTAATTTATATCCCTTTGAAGAAGTTGCTAAAAAATCAAATGATATTCATGAACTTATTGAAAATATTG
>CAJXHA010000220.1 GCA_913053615.1 uncultured Bacteriovoracaceae bacterium
TCGATTAAATTCAGGAGCTGAGCTTAACATTCTGGCGGTGATACCCGTTAGCTCAGTGATATCTTCATTAATTTCTTTTTGAGGTCGAATCAGTGATTGAAAAAAATCTAACTCTTTGCCAGATTCATCTTTGATGATAAACGCAATTTCAATGATCTCAGCATCATGCCAATTCGTGTGGGTAGCTTCAATATCAAGATAGGCGAAGCGCTTCATAGATATATTTTCATATTGATTGGCTATCCTTGTCAAGCAGCACAACATATACATATGCGTATGTATTATGCAGCATAGGCCTTGCCTACTTGGAATAATGGATTCAATACCTTATGATAAAGAAATGCAAAATACGTCTTATTTAGAACTAAGTCAGTCGGCTTTAAATAATAATATTCAATTTATCAGAAAAAATATAACCGAAAACCGTATACTTAGTTGTGTGGTAAAAGGTAATGCTTACGGCCACGGAATTGATAAGTTTGTACCGATGCTTTTAAAAGCAGGAGTTAAACATATTAGTGTCTTTTCATCCTTTGAAGCCCACCAAGTTAAATTGGCCACAGGAAAGAAAAATGTCACCATTATGATAATGGGAGATATCTCTGAAGAAGATTTTGAGTGGGTGATAAAAAGTAAAATTGAATTCTTTGTTTTTGATATCTACCGTTTAAAAAGAGCGATAGAACTTGCTAAGAAATTAAAAATGAAAGCACTTGTTCACTTGGAAGTTGAAACTGGTATGCATCGTTTAGGCCTTGAAAAAGAAGAACTCCCAATTGCCTTAGAATTATTAAAAGAGAATAAGAAGTATATTCAATTTAAAGGAATTTGTACTCACTATGCTGGTGCTGAAAGTGTTGCCAATCATATTCGAGTCAAAGACCAAATTAAAAGGTTTAATCGAGCTTTAACTTTTTTTAAAAAGAATAATTTTGAACCAGACCTTGTTCATGCCGCATGCTCTGCTGCAAGTTTACGTTTTCCTAAAACAAGAGGGGATCTGGTTAGAATCGGCATTTTACAATATGGTTTTTGGCCATCAGAGGAAACCTTTATTACTTATTGTAATAAACGTAATGATTATTCAAATCCTCTTAGTCCTGTGATTAGCTGGAAATCTAGAGTTATGTCACTCAAAAGAGTGAAGGTCGGAGAGTTTATTGGTTATGGAAATTCATATATGGCCAATGAAAATAAAAAGCTTGCGGTGATTCCTCTAGGCTACACAAATGGTTTTGCTCGATCATTAAGTAATAGTGGACGAGTTATTATTAATGACTTTAGAACTCAAGTTGTAGGCACAGTTAATATGAATGCAATTACTGTTGATGTAACTGCATTAGATAATATTGCAATTGGTGATGAGGTTATCCTTATCGGAAAGTCTGACTCAGCAGAGGTGACAGTGTCTTCATTTGCAAATTTTACTGATCAATTAAATTATGAAGTTCTGGCCCGTTTGCCAAAAGATATTGAAAGAAGAGTTGTTTAAATAACGACTTTATCAATATAGCGAGAGTTCATAAGTGAAAGTGCTCCCATATAGCTCATATGAAATTGTAAAATAGTCCCAACTTGATATTCTTTAGGGTTATCTTTTAAATCTACAATCAACATATCACTTGAAGCGCCAATAACTTTTATATCTTCATCTAGGGGAGTGAGAAAATCTGGATTTATATCAAGCAGACCAATATCTATAATGGCACGGTATGATTTTTTACCATAGTCTTTCTCATTAACCTCAAAGGTTTCACCACTAGGATTCTCTGCTAATTCACCAAATGGAACGATGGGCTTTTCTTCTATTTCTATAATCTGTGAGCATAGCTCAAAAACATTTGAGTACATGCCTTTAAGAGTTTTTCCTGTGAAAAGATCTGCACCAAAGTATAATGCCTCTCCAACTCTAAAGTGATTAATTTCTTTAGGAACTTGTTTGCGTTGTAAGAGAGGAATAACCACTGTTGTCCCCCCTGAGAGGTATTTAATTTTTTGTTTAAACTGTAATTCAATAATTTTCTTATAAAGTGAAAGTTGTATTAACTTATCTCCAGAAGGCATCACTCCATGTAAGCAGTTTAGATTCGTACCAAGTCCTATGACTTTGATACCTTTTATCTTAAATACTTTCTTATAGAAATCTATGAGCTTATGGCCTAAAACACCTTCTCTAAGGTCACCCATTTCTACCATGATAATAACTTTATGAATCTTTTTTTGAGTGCGAGCTTCTCTTGCTAGTAATTTGATCGTCTCAAGTGATGTGTTTAAAGAGATATCTGCGTATTGAACTACTGATTTCACATTTTTGGCAGCAGGTGGCTTAATATAAACTGTTTCAACTTTTCTATTAATTTGTTTAACCGTTTTTAAATTACTTAGACGGGAGTCGCAAATCTGATGCGTGCCAAGGTTAATAACTTCTTCGATAAAGGTCTCGTTTCCACAGAGAAGTTTTGTGACAATACCAAAATCTTTTTCATTTTTTTGCATCATCTTATTAAGCATTTTGTAATTATGCTTTAGTTTATTTCGGTATAGTTTTAAATAGGCCATTAGGGATGATACCTCATTTCAAGATATTTATTGGTAAAGCCTTCTCTTTCATAAAGTCTTTTGGCCGGATTATCTGGTTCAACATGTAAACATATTGCACTCTTTAAATCTGCTTTAGCGATATCAATAATTTTCTTTCCAATACCATTGCCTCGAAATTGATTGTCCACAGCTATATAAACTAGAAAGTTTTCAGGAGCAAAGCCCTGCATTCCTGTGTGAAGAATAGCTGTTAGACCAGCTAGAGTATCACCGTGGTGAGCACAGTAAACAACTCCACCACGAGGATCATCAGTAATATAGTCGAAGCATTTTTTTATTGATTCTTGGTCATCACCAAATTGATCAAGGTGTTGGTATAAAAATGCAATAAAGCTTTCTTTTTGCGTTTGAACTTCTTCAATAGATAATTTCTTATAATTAATCTCAGACATTACTTTTCCTTATATATCTAGTATCGACTAGATTTATTCTGGCTTTTTACCTTATCTATTCATAGAATGAGGTATGTTTATTTATCACCCAAGTATCAACTTTTCTTTAATTGACTATGGAATTGAAATTCCAATGCTTAATCAAAGAGTAGACCAGATACATCAGTGGGTTGGAGCTAATATAGACAAGAGTTTACTAGATTCCAAGTTATGGCTTGGACAAAGATTCGATCCTATTCGGAAAAGCCGATTACTCTATGCGCATAATGAAAATTTTATAGAAAATAGCTTTAAAAGCCCCAAGTCTGAATTATTTAAAACATTTGAACTTTATAATGAAGCAGGGGAGCTTAATCGATATAGGCCTGAGAATGCAAAGGCGGACTTAGATTCTCTTCATCAAGTTATTCTAGAGCATATTGGAGGCAGCTTTGAAGCTGCTCAGTACGCTCTTCAAAATGGGTTTGCCTTCTATCTCGGAGGAGGACTTCATCACGCTATGACTTTTGGAGGGCGGGGATTTTGTCATTATAATGATATCGCGATTAATGCACTAACTTTGAAAAATGAATTTAATTGTAAAAATATTTGGATAATAGATATTGATGCTCATAAGGGGGATGGAACGGCTGAAATTCTTAATGGGCAAGAAGGTATTCACACTTTTAGTATTCATCAAAAAACGAATTGGCCCCTTGATAGTGAGCGCTATGACAAAGAGGGTAAGCTTAATCCATGGTTTATTCCTAGTGATATCGATATCGAAATAGCTCGAGATGAAAACCACCTTTATTTAAGTAAATTAGAACAAGGTTTAGAAGAGCTCTCTCAAAAATATCCTCAACCAGATTTTATTATGGTTGTTTCAGGTAGTGATCCTTATGAACTAGATGTCTTACCGAGTGCGGATGAAATTCAATTGAATTTAGAAGATATGCTTTTAAGAGATAAGCTAGTTTATAACTTTATTAAAAAACAAGAGAGTCCATTACTTTATCTTATCAGTGGAGGTTATGGAGAACATGCTTATAAAGTCTATATACAATTCTTAGAGTATTTAAAAAAGGAGAGAGGATGGAGATAGAACATATTGTAAACTTACGTCACCAACTTCATCGCTGCCCATCCTTATCAAACTCAGAAGCAGATACAGTCGAATTATTAGAAAAGTATATTTCAAAATTTAATCCTACTAAAGTTATAAAAAACCTTGGAGGACATGGCTGTTGTTTTCTTTTTCATAAAAATGATAAGTATCCCACAGTCGCACTTCGAGCGGATCTTGATGCTCTACCTATACAAGAGCATAACTCATTAGCATATTGTTCAAAGCATGATGGTATCTCCCATAAGTGTGGTCACGATGGACATATGGCCATGGCCTGTGGAGTACTCGATTATTTAGATGATATCCGTGCCAATCTTTTACTTGTGTTTCAACCGGCGGAAGAAACTGGTGAAGGTGCAAAGAGGATGATCAATGAGCCTCAATTTCAAAACTTAAAAATTGATTTTATTTTTGGACTACATAACTTACCAGGCGTAGCTGAGCATAAGATTCTGTGTAAAAGAGATGTTTTTGCATGTTCTTCAGTAGGGATGGAAATACAGTTTAAGGGAGTTTCCTCCCACGCAGCAGAGCCTAATAAGGCCCAGACACCCTATCCCTTAGTTGAAGTACTACTTAACTATATTAAAACTAATAGTCATTTTGAGTTAGATGAGCAATTTAAAATCATTACAATGACTCATGTAAGTATTGGTGAAAAGTCATTTGGAATTACACCTGGTGATGGAGAGATTTATTTAACCTTACGAGCAATTAAAGATGAGTATATTGATAAGTTCAAAGAAGACATTACTAAGATCACGCAAAATGCAAGTGCTGATGTTCAAATTTCCTATCATGATGATTTTCCAGCTCTAAAGAATAATGCAGAAGCTTATGACTTAATTAAAGAGACAGGTCATCATTTTGATTTTGAAGAAATGCAGTATCCATTTAAATGGTCTGAAGACTTTGGTCACTTTACTCAAAAAGTTAAAGGTGCATACTTCGGTATTGGTGTCGGGGAAAATCACTTTAATCTGCATCACCCTGAGTACGATTTTAATGACGGAGTCTTATTAACAGGAATTAAGTTCTACAAAGCTTTGATTGACACTATTGCCAATAAGGAATAACCGAAAGACCCAATTTTATTGGGCTATAATTCTAAGTTTTAAGTGAAAATATCTTTTGGAGGTATATTCATGCAAGAGTTAGTTAATCTGGTTTTTTCAAAAATCAATCACGTTGTTGCGGCAGTTCTTTTTTACGAAATGCCCTTTATTAAATTTCCATTCATACTAACAGTTATGGTTGCAGGTGGACTCTTTTTCACCACACGTTATGGCTTTGTTAATGTTCGTTTATTTAAACACGCTATTGATATTATTCGTGGAAAGTATGATGATCCAGAACACCCTGGTGAAATCTCTCACTTCCAAGCACTCACTTCTGCACTTAGTGCGACTGTGGGGTTGGGAAATATTGCTGGTGTTGCTGTCGCGATTCAATTAGGTGGTCCAGGTGCTGTGTTTTGGTTATGGGCAGTTGCTTTCTTTGGTATGAGTATGAAACTATCTTCATGTACTTTTGCTCAATTACATAGAGACATCTCAGACGATGGCAAAGTTATTGGTGGTCCAATGGTTTATTTAACCAAGGCCTTTAAACAACAATTGAACCTACCAAAAGTAGGTCTTTTTCTTGGTGGCTTCTCAGCAGTTGCTACTATCTTAGGATCTTTTGGAGG
>CAJXHA010000221.1 GCA_913053615.1 uncultured Bacteriovoracaceae bacterium
GTGATGTTTTTAATTGATCCATCTCTATTCCAAAGCAGAAGATCGATGCAACTTTGCAATAATCGAGCAAACCTTAATTCAGTTAAGCTTATTTCAACTAGCTTCTTTGCCACTTTTTCTTCTGATAAGCATTGTCCATTATAATAAAGAGACGCAATTAAAATATAATTTTTTTGAAGAGCATTAAGCTTATAGTCAAATTCTCTTTCATCAATAAAGGCGATTGAATAATCCATATCAGTCTTAAGCTTTAATAGTGATTGACTCGCTAATAGAAAAGACTTCTTATTACCAATAACAATATAATCAAGGTCTCTTGCTTCCCATCTTTTATGAACACTCGAGCCAATTATCCATAGCTCAAGATCATTAAACTTTTTAATAATTGAAAGTATTTCACTATGCTTTGAATCTATCTCTTACCTCTTGCGCAATTTGAGAGTCTAAACTTTTCTCTGTTGGACTAAGCTTTTCCCACATAGATAACATTTCTTCTCTATTATTAAATCCTAACTCTCCATAGCCAACTATAAATAGTAATGGCTTGGATAAATGATAAAACATATAATTCTGATGCACTTGTTCAAAGCGATCAAAGAGATTTGCAAATTGAAACTCATGTGAAAAATTACTAATAAAGAAAGCTTGCATTACTTGGTAAATTTGATCAGCTTGAGTTTGAGACTGTATTGGAAAATCGAGCTCTTGTCCTTTATCAAGAGGCAGAGAGTAAAAGCTACTTGTGATATGCAGTGAGTTTTCAGTCAAAGTTGAAACGTTGTGATGTTCCTTTTTAGGAATAAGTAAAATATCACCTTCTTCTGTTACTAAAGTTTCATCATCAAATTGCCACTCTTTTTTTCCTTCTAAGAAATAAATCAATGAAAAGTAAGGATCAGCATGCTTATTAAAAGACTTAGTTTGTGACTTATTCATGTATAGATTAAAATTATTCAAACTAAATGTTGCACGAAATGCTTTTAAGCTTTCAATATAAAAGTAACGACTAATCGATTGTAAGTTTCTTAATTGTAGGCCATAACCTTTAGTAAAAAATGCACTTGTGAGCTCTTCCATAGATAAAGGATTCTTAATAAAGTTTACATCAAATGATTTAATCTCAGGAAGAGAAAGCCCCTTTCCTTCTTTAAAGAAAAATAAGTTTCTCTTATTCAAATGACCTGAATGTAAGATTAGACTTACTTCATTGAGAATTTCACTTGAGTCAAACTCACTTTTAAGTAACTTAACCTTTCCCTCGTTAAAATAATCAATATACTTACTTTGCATAGAAAGCCTTTATATTTGGAGTTATCACTCCTGCCCAACCTAAGTCTTTAAGTTTTTCTGCTTGTGATGGATCGATAACATTATACCCCCATAGATGAATACCATTTTTAATAAAGTATTGAGAATAATATTCAAAACCATATGGAAAGTAGTCATCTAAATCAATCGTAATATTATTATACCACTTACAAGAATTAGGGAAAATCCCCCAACTTAGAATTAAAGGCCAAATTCTTACAAAATTAAGACAATGCAATGTTTGCCATCCATTTGTTAAAAAGATATTAAACTCAGGAAAGACCTTTTTTATTTTCTTATACTGCCAAAATGCTCCCCAAAAGGCAGATTTACTTCTACTCTCCTTACTCATTAATCTTAGAATATCAATGAGCCGATCCAGCTCAGCATCTGTTTTACTCTTTGGGTTAAAGTGAAAAGGAGTATGAGGAAACTTTTTAATATACTCACTAAGCTCTCTTATTTCTCCAACTCCTCTGCCTCTTAAGGGATAAGATTTCCCACCATCAAAAGATAAATTATAATAAGCATCCAGCTTCTTTAATTCTTTTAATGTATAATCGCTTATTTTCCCTTTTCCATTGGTTTTACAAGTGAGTTCAGAGTCATGAAAAACAACTAATTTTCCATCCTTAGTTAATTGTAAATCAATTTCGGCCATATCAGCACCATAAAAGAGTGCTTTTTCAACTGCAGCAAAAGTATTCTCACCATGTTCAGCGCCCATATCAATCAAATTTAAAGTAGAACATTTTCCATATTCATTGGCATGGTTATTATGAAAGCCCTTATGAGCTATTATTGTAAAAGAATAACTAACAAAGGAATAAATAAGACTGCAGAGGATGAGTTTCATTGCAAGTACTCCTCAATCTTTTTTAAATTATTACTTAGAACATGACCTCGCCCCTCAATACCTCGCTTGATAAGAAATGGTGAAGTATTACTATACTCATAAAATTGAGAATATTTTTTTAGGATTTGATTTCGAAGTTTTAAAATATCTAAGTCCATAAGCTCTTTTAGTTTTTTCTTAAATAAGTACTCAAATGCTTTAATTTGAAAAAGACTATTAATAAACCCATTACCTCTTTGCATATTAATAAGCCAAATATCAAAGTTACTTTTGATAGGACGAATGAGTACATCATTTACGATAGGTGAAAAGTTTCTTTGTGCCTTATTATATAAAAAGAATAAATTATCCCCTAATGTTGCATGATAACTACCAAAGATACTGATGACTGCTAGCCACTTAGCAAAAGACTCCAAGTGAAAGTGCGCCTGTAATTGGGGACAAGCATCACGTATGCACTTAAGTCCTTGAGAGAGTTGATAAGTAACATCTTCTATATTTCTTTCCGGCTCAATGGTATAAAGCTGCTCATATTCACGCCACTTATTAAAGTAATATATATTTTCATTAAAACCATAGTAGAAAGTACCAATATTTGCCTGTTTTAGATTAGGCAACCATAAGTTTTTAAGCCTAACAATATGTGTATACTCCCTTAGATATTTTTCCATATTTATTTTCGTATACTTTAAGCTTTTTAAGTACAATGTTTTATGGCTATTATTTATACTCATTAAACTCATTTCATAAGGCAATTGCATAAGTCCAAGCTTATCCCCTAAACTTTTTGCTAGGTACTCAATCTCAAAGTATCGATCTTTTGCAAGGGTGAAATCAACGATATCAGCTTGCATAAAAGAATGATCATCAAACTTAAAGCGATAAGATTTCCTCTTACTTTCCCAGTGTCGACTTAAGTCCCCTTTCGATCTAACTTTTACCTTCGTACACTTTTTACCAGAGCACATCTCTCCCTCAAGCCTTGCCTTATTTAATTTTTCAGAATCATCAAAGAGCTCCCATGATCTAAGTTTACGGGTATCTTGAGTAGACAGGGTAAGCTTATATTGAACAGACTCTTCTTTATGATATTGGGTAAAGAAACTTTTCAAATTATCTAAAAGTGTATAGTTCTTTGTACTTAGCAATATGCTTGTGTTAGCACATATGACTAATAATAAAATAGTTAGTAATAACTTATTAGAGAAAGTAGACATATTCCACTCCTCGTTGATACTTACTAAATTCTATTTTCTCATTTTGAAAACATAATTTTTTATCTAGTGCATGATCCACATACTTTATTTCTAAAACTGAACCTTCAGGCAGTGAGACCTCACTTTTATGATTTGGCTTGCGTACTTTAATATCTCGATCAATATTAAGTTTTACATTTTTATCTGTTAATAAACGGTATGCCTCTCTTTGATAGCTAACATAGAGCGTAGGATTAAAGCTATGAGCAATTAGTGGCAGATTAAATTTAACAATTGTCTCTGAATTTAATTTAGAAAGAATTTGTTTATAAGAATCTTCTAAATTGGAATAAGGAACGCGAACTTTACTTCCACTTAATCCTTCTTTTAGTTTAAGTTCTAAGAATTTTACTTCAGTGCCATAATCTCTCAAGCGTAATTTATACTTATACTGATCTCCATTTACTTTTTGATTATAAGAAACTAGCTCTGGGGTATCAAAATAAAGAGAGTTAACCTGGTAGATATGGCTTGGGTTAAATCTTAATGCTTCGTGATCACGTAATAAAAGAGCACGATTTCTTAGCATAAATTGATGATAACTTACTGCTTGAATTTTAAATTTTTCTTCAAACCGATTATTCATAAATGACTTCCGGTTGAGAATAAATATTCTTTTTTATATATTTTACCAGGTTTTGTTTATTATCTAGGTAACTCAAATTAGTGACCTTGGCCTTCGAACCATCCTTAATTGCAATTGCGATATTATTACGTTTAAAATAGCTATTTTTAATGAGGCCCTCACTCATTTCACCAACACTAAAACCTTTGTCTTGGTTTTGATCAAAGACACAATTATTTACATAAAACTTAGTTCCTGAAATATCTAGGCCATCCCCTAATGATTGAGTAAACTGACTATCACTAATATTTAATTCACAAAAATCACAGTCAAAGCCATCACTTGTAATTTTACTAACACTGAGTTTACTGACATTCATGCTTGATTTCACTCCATATAGAGCATCCTCGACATTATTATCATGTAGACGAATATTTTTTAAATCAACAGAAGACTCATAAAAACAAAGGGCACAATCATAATAACCTTTAGTGCCGATTCCACGTTTACTTCCTTGAATATTAATATTTTTCATTTCCCCATTAATAAAATGAAAACTAAGACTGCCCCAGCTATGCTTAAGTGGTTTGATATTTAATTGTCCATTGATGGTAAAGCTTGCATAACTTTCTATAAAGGTACTTTCATCCATTAAAAAGGTTACATCCCCAATAAACTTAACCTTTGCGTCCTTTGGAATAAGTAGGTTCTGCTTAAACCTATAGACTCCCTTTGTAAAAGTCCTGCTTTTAATTATTTCAACTTCTTTTGAGTTTTGTAGGACTTCGACAACTTTAGTGGAAATGTTTTTATGATTATATAAGTTTTTAATGCTTATACTTGAAAATTTACTTTTGTTCTCTAGCTCTAACTTTATATTGATTGGAGAGAGCTTATCTTGTCTATAAGTCTTATGCTTAAAGTTATTATGACTATTGAGTAAAACTCCCTTCTCAGTTGTTTCAAAGTCTATTTTGTTATCATTAATATAAACAGCTTTTACTTGAGCCTCATCTTCAAAGATAATTTCTTCAATAAGAAAGGGAGCTAGAGTATCAACTAAAAGTTCTAATTCAATAGTGTTTCTTACATGAGTTAATTTAATAAAACTTCTTGCAAAATTTAGTTCATTGGTAATTTTCTCTTGTTTTTTGAAGCTTAGCTCTTGAATGTCATGATCTGGATAGTGATATAAGTACTTTTTAATATTTAAATTATTAGAATGCCTCTTCTCCTCTCCAACAAAGGAGCTCATGAGAAGAAAGGCCAAAAGGCATAAATTAAAGATGAGAAGAATTAATAATAAATTTCTTCTATCCTTTTTATTTATTAAAGATATTGTCATGATTAATTAAAGTCACACTTTTAATACCATTAATACTTTTGATATCTGTCATCAGTTCATCAATACTCTCAACACTTGTCACACGGTAAGAGCTTTCAAATTCTTCATCCATAAGGTTGTGGGAAAGTAATTGTGATTTTTCATCTAAGGACTTAAAGCGTTCACTGACTTGTTTGAATGCATCACCTTTACCAGTAATGCTTAACAAATTAAAAACTTTGTATTCATTCTTTTTAAAAAGCAATTTCTTTATAATCACAATAAAGCAAAGAATCAGTGTTGCACTCGTAATATGAATATAATTTAAAGTACCAGCACCTAGGCCAATAGCAATAACCCATAAAAGATAAATTAAATCCATGGGACTTTTAATGGCAGAACGAAATCGAATTATGGATAAAGAACCAACTA
>CAJXHA010000222.1 GCA_913053615.1 uncultured Bacteriovoracaceae bacterium
TCCATGCGTGGTAGAGATAATCGTGTACGTAATTCACGTGAACCTGATACAAAGATTGTTTATGGAGATGGAAACGGTAATCAATATCGTCTTTTAAATGATTTTGTCGCTGTTAAAAAAACCAAAGAAAATGAAAATGATTATCCAGATGCAAAGATTAAGTTAGGGCACTTTATTGTGCCAGCTGAACTGGCTCCTAGTGATGCTATTCCACTAATGGAAAATGCCCAAACTGGTAATATCGCAATTTTTACTGGATTAATTAAAGTTAAATTAACAGATATGCGCCAAGCAGAATCTTTAATTAGCCAAGTTCGTTATGATATTCATTTGAGATATGAGCATATTGGGCTAGTTATGTATAAATTTAGCTCTTATGAAGATACTATGCTGGCAAAGCGAGAATTAGATCAAAGCTCCTATGTGAGAAGGGCAACAATTGAGCTCTTAGAATATGAGCGACAACCTCAATAATCAGTATTTAAAGCCATTTCAAGCGTTTTAGGGGGTAATTTTATCCCTTGATACCACTTATATATTTTGTTCTAAAGAAATAGATGAAAAAAGCCGTAAAGTATACCGTATGACTCAAGTAATGATAACACTATTTAGCCTTCTCTTAATCAGTAGCTGTACTGAATCTGCCGCTCCTGGCACAGGTAGCTCAGGCGGTGGTGGTTCTCAAGATGTTTATACACCTGAAGCAACTGTAAAGTATGAGGGAGATGTAAATCTCTTAGAAGACATTGAAGATAGCTTTGATGCTAAAGCATTTATGAACTTATCAGGTTCTGGTTATACATATTCAAAAGTTTCTGGGCCTTCATGGCTAAGTATTAATTCAAGCACAGGTATAGTAACAGCAAGCCCAAGTAGTGGTGGTCAATTCAGTGCTCAATTTAGAGCAACAAAAATTGGCTCTACAATTACTTCATCTTTTATTGATATTGCAGTTAATGGTGATCCGTTAAAAGATTATGCATGGCACTTGGTAAATACAGGTCAAAAAACTTTTGCCTCTCGTAGTGGTAAAGCAGGCTATGATATAAATCTAGGTAGTGTTCATGCTAATGGTATAACTGGTGATGGCATTAAAGTTGTTGTTAGTGATACAGGTGTTGAAGTTAATCATGATGATCTAGTAGCAAATATGTTAACTGGTATGCATAAAGATTATACTCAAAGTTCACCATGGTATGGAGAACCAACTGCAAGTAGTGCCCATGGTACTGCTGTTAGTGGAATAATTGCAGCTACTGGATGGAATAATATTGGTTCTATGGGTATTGCTCCAAAAGCTAAGATTGCTGGTTATCAATTTTTAGATTCTTCTCAGTCCACAAGTATTTTAATAGACCAAGCTTCTGGTAATTTTGATATTTTTAATTACTCGTATGGAGATGTAATCTATAGAGATAATTTATCTGATCCTGATTATCTTGATCATCTTGAATGGGCAACTAAGAATCAGCGAAATGGGCTTGGTTCTTTTCATGTCAAAGCAGCAGGAAATGAGTTTATAAACTTAGATGATTATGACAATCCAAGTTTTTGTGTTTCTCATAATGCTAATGCTCCATTTGAAAATGAGTCACCTTTTATGATGATTATTGGTGCCATAAATGCTGATGGTGAAAGAGCAACTTATTCTAATGCTGGAAGTAATTTATGGGTGAGTGCACCTGGTGGAGAGTATGGTGCTATGGACCCTGCTATTTTAACTACCGATTTACCAACTTGTTTTAAAGGTTATTCAAAGGCGACTAGTGGACTAGTTAATGATTTTGAGTATGGGCATAGTTTAAATACAAAATGTAATTATACTTCGAGTATGAATGGAACATCATCCGCAGCTCCTATGGTCAGTGGTGTGATTGCTCTTATTCTTGATGCAAACCCTAATTTATCTTATCGAGATGTAAAACATATTTTAGCAGTTAGTGCCGATAAGGTTGATAATTCAATTAGTGCATGGCCTGGAAAAAATCACCCTAGTGGATATATCTCTGGATGTCCTGATTTAAGTTTACCAGGGCATGAGTATGAAATTGGTTGGGTTACAAATGGTGCCGGTAGAAGTTTTCATAATTTTTATGGATTTGGTAATGTTGATGTTGAAGAGGCGGTTAGTATTGCTCAAAATAACTCACTCGATCCAATGAATTGGTTACCTATGCCAGCACAAATTCAAACCAATCCAAATTGGAATATAGCTCAATATGACTCAGGTTCACTTTCTAAAACAATCCCTGATAGAAGTTATACTGGTGTAAGTGATTCAATAAGTATTTCAACCAATGTAAATGTAGAACAAGTACAATTACAGATTAATATTACACATCCAAGAAGTGGGGAAGTTGGGATCGAACTTACAAGTCCTAATGGAACAAAGAGTATTATTAAATATGTAAATGATAGTTTTCTCATTGATGGTGACTCTAATCTGAATATGAAATTCTTATCTAATGCTTTTTATGGCGAATCAAGTAATGGGGTTTGGACTTTAAAAGTGATAGATGGTAAAACTGGAAATAATGGTATCTTGACTCGTTGGAAAATGAATATCCTTGGTCATACTCCTTAATTAATAATAAATTTTAAATAGTAAACTCCATAATGAATAAGAACTTAGCACTATCGCTCTTACTTTTTATCCAAGTCCTTTTTGGAATAAACTTCACGACATCAAAAATTATAGTGCAAAAACTAGATCCCATTCTATGGTCTAATATAAGATTTTTTACGGCAGGAATTATACTTCTAGTTTATACGCTATTAACTAAAAGAAAACATCCTAAGGTAAATAAACACTTTTGGCTAAGTATCATTTCATTATCCTTATTAGGTATGGCCTTAGGCCAAGGACTTTTCTTATTTGGTCTTAAATATACTACATCAATTAATACATCTATTATCACCACTACCATTCCTATCTTAACTTTATTCTTGGTAGTTTTGCGCAAGCAAGAAGAGCTATCATGGCCAAAAATTGTTGGTATCGGTCTTGGATTTATGGGGGTTGTCTTTATTCGAGATTTAGGCAAGCTTTCTTTTTCTTCAACTAGCTTACAAGGTGATCTCTTAGTTTTTCTTGGAGCCTTTTGTTTTGCTCTTTATTTGAGTTATGGAAAGTCTTTCTTACAAAAGCACGATAATTTATGGGTAACTTCTTATATGTTTTTAATTTCTGGTCTTTTCATGACAGTTATTAATATACCGAAAATACAAAATTTTACCTTACCTTCGTTTGATGGACTCTTTTATGCTTCTGTCGCTTTTACAATTATTGGGGCAACTCTTTTAACTTATGTTTTAAATAATTTAGTTCTTAAACATGTTAGTCCAGCTCAAATTGCACTTTTCATTTACTTGCAGCCTTTAATAGCAGGACTTTTTGGAGTGTACTTCTTAGGTGAAGCTATAGATGTGAGAACTTTTATATGTTTTATTTTAATTTTAAGTGGTGTGACCATTTCTTTAAATGATAAGAATATTAGAAATAAGTTTAATTAAAAAAATCCTTTTAGCGGAAGACCAATAGATAGTCCCCACATTTTGGCACTAAATTCTTCTTTACCCCAGTATATATAATTCACTTCCCAAAAAAATCCTTTACCCCATCGAATCCAAATATTTTGATAATCAATATTTTCACTAGGAGAGAGAAAGAATCCGCCACCTATCACATAATTTTTAATTCCAAATGCATTGCGATAGACCGCCTCTATACCTTGAGGGAAAATAGGCTCACTAATCTCTTTTGTATCTTCATCAAATGAGAAGTAGAGGTGTTGCATTCCAATTAATGTCGTAATAGTAAGCTTTTTATCAAATGCACTTCCTACATCATTAGCAAAGTATGCACCAAAATTATTAAATTTACTTTCTTTAAAGACAAAAGCGTCAAAGCCTCTTAGTGAAACTTCTTCATTAATTTTATAATTATAATAAAGCATTAATGCGGGTGCTGTTGCCTCACTTTTTTCTTCTCTTGTATCTGAATCTTCAAGATCACTTTGATAACTTGTATCAAAGGCATAGGGGCCAAATCCAATAGCGGTATTTATGCGGTGTAGTCTTTTTGGAACTTTTGCATGAATTTCAATTTCTCTAATTTCATTTTTATGATTTTTAACTTTTACTTTTACTGGTCTATTATCTAGAAATACTGCTATGTAGGGTGGTTTGGTACCATCTAAAAGTCGCCAATTACTACTGCTCCAAAGGACTTCTAGCATTGGCTTTTCTTTTCCAAAAACTCCAATTCTTTGGGTGCGACAACCAGCACTTAGAAATTCCCCACCTAAGTTTTTAAATTTTACATCATTGCGTGAGCAAGAATAATCTATTAAGTGAGTTTTGTATTTTTTTGCAATATTATTGGCCTTAATACTAATTCTCGCGGCCAGTTTGCCTTTTTTATAAATATTAATTTTTTGATCATTAAATAAAGAAACATAGAAAGATGAATGCGCGTAGGCCTTTTTATTTTGAAAGTGTAAGCTTCTATCCAAGTAATCAACTGAGAATTGAGATTCATGGCCTAAAATATAAAGAGAAATTCGTCCACGAGGGATAAGAAGAACATCCCTGACTCTGACCCATTGAAAACTTTTTTTTACAAGAAAGGCCTTAATGGATATATCTTGAATTTTTTCAATTTTAACCTCGAAGAACTTAGGAACTAAGCGCATGCGATTTTCACCAAGTTGCACCTTTCCAAATGAAATATTTTCATCGGCAAAGAGCTGATGACTTAGACATACAAATAAAAGAGTAACTTTAAATAGCTTGTACACAAATTTGTATATAAAAATCTCCGGCGTTTGATGCAAAAGGCACTAATAAAGTTGGAATCTTTGCTTTAGGTGAAATTTTATGGTTTTGGCCGCGTATTACTTTAGGAATTACTCTTTGTAATCTATAACCATGTTCATTTAATTTTACTTTGCTTCGCCCATAAATAACATTTAGTATTTCAGCTGCACCATCATCAGTTTCAATATTTATGGTATTCGATTCAACCTCAAGCATTTGAGCGATAATTCCTTCATAGACTTCACGATTAAATGAAAGAGCGATGGTTCCTTTAAAAAAGGGAGAAGCTACATTAATGCTGCCACTTATTTGTATGTTCAATTCATCTTCTGCTAATAGGTGAGGCTTTTGAGCTTGAATATCATTGACGCCACACATTTCATTTAAAGTGGCGATTGCACTATCAATAAATGGATTAACAAAATCAACGTCTAATTTAAATTTTTTCTTAGAAGGATCTGTATTGGCAAGTTTGTGGATACGATCACATAGCTGATCATAGTCAGCTGGCTTTTCTACAAAGTATATATTTTTTAAATCTTGGCATTCTACTTTTGCGAGTTGAACATCTTTTGTATAGATAACAATATGGCAATAAGCATTGATATTATTTTCTCTAATGGCCTCAACTAGTTTAATACCAGTAATCTTCTTTGTGGTGTAACTCATAAGAATAACCGCAAACTCTTGGTTGCGACATTTTTGGTAGGCCGTTACACCATCAGCAGCAAGAACATAATTATAATCACTCATATTTCTGAGTTCTTCTACTAGGTTATTACGAATTTCTTCATCTTCTTCTGCGATTAAGATATTTTTCATGTGCTTATTATATGCAATAAATAGGTGAGAACGAATTCTTTTTTTATCTTTTATTTGACGCAAAATTTTTAATGCAGCATATTTAT
>CAJXHA010000223.1 GCA_913053615.1 uncultured Bacteriovoracaceae bacterium
GCTCCCCCCATAGGAAGACCTGTTAGAGCATTTTTATAAACTTGCTCAAATCCTAAAAATTTAAGGACACTTTGAGTCGCATTTGGATGAAATCTAAGTCCTCCTTTGTAAGGGCCAATGGCATTATTAAACTGTACCCTCCAGGCCCTATTACAGTTGATATGCCCATGATCATCCTCCCAGCAAACTCGAAAAATGATTATTCTATCTGGCTCAACCATCCTTTGTAGAATATGCCCATCATCGTACTTGGGGTTAGACTCAACAAATGGCATAACAGATTCTGTAAATTCTCTAACAGCCTGATGAAACTCAAACTCCGCAGGGTTTCTACTAACTATCCATTCATTAAAACTTTCAATTCTTTCATTTATTTTTCCATTCATATATATTCTCCTAAATTTAGCTATGAGGTGCTGGTATTGAAAAAAAGATGACAAATATAAGAGCAGCTTGCAAAATCAAACAACCCAAAATTGAGATGAACTGCTTTACTCCTTTAAATTTTTGCCTTATGAGGTTCAACGCAACTAAAATTTGTAAAAAGAAAAAACCGGCAAACCCCTTTGAAGCTAGATTGATTATTTCAAAAACATTTGCAGACCAGATAAGAAAAATGGCCGAACCAATAACAATCATATAGTAAAGATTAATTGATAGAGAGCTTGGTATAATTTCCTTTAAGAGTCCGCCTGCACCAATTGTATCGGCAAGAGCAGCACTTAGTTGACTAGCTATTGCAGCTCCTAAAAGAAGAAGTGGTAAAACGCTAACAGCTCTTCCTAAGCTTTGACTGATCGTTGTTTCATTAAGCTCAACAATTGGAAAATCTAAGAAAATTGGGCAGGTCAATCCTATAAATAAAATGTAGATAGCAATTGCTATCCATTGTGAGTTCCTTGAGGCCTGTATCCTAATATTTTTTGAATAATGCTCTCCCATAAATCTTGTGGTTTCAAAACCTTGAGTTACCATCAACATTCCTGCGAGCATTGCCATCTTCTCAAAAAATGTAAGTTTTTTAATTGGATCATGCCCAAACCAATGTGTTTGAGTGGCAATATCAAAACTTGCGAGTGCTGCGAGAACGCCTCCGATAACTGCGAGCTTAATAGTTACTGCTATGAGCTCTATTCTCTCAAGTCCCTTTGTTCCTCTCCACCAAGAAACACCCATAACACATAAAAGTGTTACCGTAGTAATCCATTTCATCGTTTGAATGTTGTCTATTCCAAATTCCCTTGAAATAAATGAGGTGAACAAGCTGATATAAAATGCTACTGAAATAGCATACGCAATCCCTAATACAATTTGTGAGAGTTTCTCTAGCTTCAAGTTAAATGAATGAGAAGAAAACTCTAAGCCTTCAGCATACAAAATATTAAAGCGAATGACACGACCGATACCATAAGCAAGAACAAGTAAAACTATGATTCCCATTGGTGCCCATTTGCCAAAAACTGAATGTAGCAAAGGAGCGACTATTAAAAAACCGCTACCGATAATTGAAGCTAAAGGTGTTACTGTCGCTCCCCAGAGTTCTGAGTCAATGACTTTCTTTCTAACTAGAAATAATCCAAATATTAATGTTGCAACTATGGCAATTGAGTTAAACAAATTTGAATTGCTAATAATCCCTTCCATTTATTTCCTAGTGATGTTTAAACTTTCCGACATTTTTAATATCTGTCCAATGGGTTGTTTGATGACACTTAAAACAGTCTTGCACTCTTGCTTTAGGCTTATTTGGAATCTTTTGTGACATCATGTTAAAGTGCATTTTATAGTGACTTGGAGGTGCCTGATGACATTGAACACAATCTCTTGATTTGGGTGACGGATGCCTGAACTCAGCAATGTTCCACATATCTGCCCGATGGCATTGAGCACAGTCATTTCCAAAAAGCTCAAAGTGTCTATCATCATTAGAATGGCAAGTAGCACAGTTTAATAGTGCTTCTTTTTTTGAGATTTCAGGATGGAGAAAAGGGCTATTCTTTTTTCTTTCTCGTCCACTAAACTCCATTATGTAGTTATGAACGAGGGCCTTTTCATCGTTTGCCGATTTACTTTTACTAAGCATTTTCATTCCAGTGTCGGATAAAAAGTTGTGATCCATTTTGGTGATATTGTCTGATCGTCCTAAATGTTCAGTATGGCATCCAAGACAAGTCGAAATATCTGCATGAAATGAAGTGGGTTGCCTTTCTAAGATATCTATATCATTAGCATGACAAACAACACAGTTTTCTCTTTGAACGCCCTTTATCGGATTGTGACATGCCATGCAGTCATTATCCAAAAAAGAATGTGCTTGCGAGAGTTTTCCAGGACTAACTGTCTTATTCCAGATAACTCCACTTAGCTTTGATTCCTTAAAATGAGTTGGATTAAGAAGAAAGTGATCAACTGAAACATAGGCTAGGGTAAAAGTTAGAATGATTAAGAAAAAACTTTTCATAACCACCTCAGCCCAAAATAGAATTCACTAAAAATATGAAAAATAATAATTATATAAAGGATAATTGAAATAACGATATGAAACTTAAGCCACCTTTTAAACCAAAGCTTAACTGTCTCATGCATTTTAATGGAATACTCAACATCTGAAATAGAATCAGCAAGCTTTAACAACGTCATTTCCTCTGATGAGGCCCCTGCAAATGCAAGAGACATCTTTTTGAAGAAAAAGGGAAGATAAGCTGCTGTATTCTTGGCAAAACTTGGTTTAACCTGCTTTGAATAACTCTCGTATTGCTCAAGAAGATTAAAGGAAAGTTTCTTTTTCTCTCTCATCCCTGTTGAGATTTGAGCTAACAAATATCTACCAATAAAACCGCTAAGAACAACAAGTAACATTAGTAGTGTTAAGACAATGCCCACTAAACTATCAAAACGATGTCCTGTATGAATCAATGCTAAAATAGGACCAATGATTCCTGCATAGATATGCCACTTTAAGAAAGTGGACATTTTCATCCATTTTGTAAATCTATCTTTTAATCTCTTTGATCTTTTAACAAACATGTAAAGAAGAGGAATAAACATAAAAAATGTAGCAATGATCCCAATGATACTTCCGACAAAACTTCCAGGAAAAGATGGTGCTTTGTGAAGAATAAATCCTCCCCAAAGAACCATCATCAATATTACTAATCCTGTTACGGTATGGCGTTCCTGATGATTCATGTGCCTAGACCTCTACACTTACATCTTCGCTGGCCTTAGCCTGGCATGCTAAAATAATCCCCTTGTTTTTTTCATCTTCTTCAAGAGAATCATCTACCTCCATTGTCACTTTGCCCGAGAGAAGTTTAACCTTGCACATTCCACAGGTTCCTGAGCGACAAGAATTATCAATCTCTATTCCAGCTTCATCTGCGGCTTCTAAAATAGTTTGTTCTTCCCCAAGTGATACTGTTTTATTAGATCCAGTAAATGTTAAATTGTAGGCCTTTTCTTCATTAGCTGGATTTTTTTTAGTTTCTTTTGGTTTAGCACCACCAAAAGCTTCTGTTTTAATTTGTTCTTTGCTAACTCCTAAATCAGAGAGCATTGATTTAACTGCATCCATCATCGGAACTGGTCCACAAATATGGATACGTTTCTTCTCTATATCTGGAATAAAGTTATCAATAAGTTCTTTTGTAAATCTTCCCTGCGGTCCCATCCAGCTTGTTCCCTTCGCTCTGGTCATGCTGGCAAGAACATTTAGGTTTGAATAACGAGATTGAAGGTACTCCAGTTCTTTTTGATAAATAAAATCATTGCTGGTTCTTGCACAAAAAAGAAAATATATCTCTCCAGGCCAACATTTTGCAGTTAAATATCTAACAGCACTCATCATTGGAGTAATCCCAACACCTCCAGAGATTAAGACAATACTATCCGATTGCTCACCATTAAAATAAAACTTCCCATTGGGTACACTTACTTCTAATTTATCGTGAACTTTAAGTTTGTCGTGAAAATGTCTACTGACTAGGCCTTTATCTTCTCTTTTAATAGTCACTTCAACAAAGTCTTTCTCCGTAGGAGATGAAGATATTGTATATGAACGGCGTACTTTTTTACCGTTTAAATCAAGAATAAATGTGACGAATTGACCTGGCTCATATGTAAATGAAAGAGGGGTATTGTCGATGTTGGCCAATCGAAATGTTTTAACGTTTGGAGCCTCTTCGAAAATACCAATCAGCTCAAGGGCTCCTGAAAACTTATTTCCTAAGCTCTTTTCAGGTTTGACAGGCTTTGGACTTGGCAGTACCTCCTTTTTGGAGGTCTCTACATTTATTGCTTCTTCAGGTTTAGCAGGATTCGCAGGTGTTTTTTTTGATAACTCTTCTAACAATAATGCTGCTCTTTTCATTTTAAAGAAATACATCCATATCATTGTAGCCATAAAAAGAATTAATATAGTCATGATAGAAGTATGAAAAAAAGACATTCCAAACATAGAGGAATTTTCATTTTTTGCATCAAAGGACAGAGGGAGAAGGTTCATTTCTTTTTTGAACCACTTAAGTGCAATATTTTGAGGAGCCTTGCCCTGTTCAATTGCTTTGTTTGCGGCAAGACCACTATCAAATTGACTAACTCCTTGTCTGATCTCTTCTAGGGCATTTTCTTGTTTTGGATAATCTAGACTTTGCTCAGAGGCACCAAGCTCTTTTACTCCCTTATTAATGAGTCTTCTACCTTCTTCAATCCTTAAATTAGCTGCTTCTACGATTTCTTTTTTTTTGTCTTCGGTTAGTTCTTTTAAATTCATCATTTTCGGGTATATATCCCAAGTATTAGATGAATTAGCACCACAGTTTCCTCCAGGGCATCCCTTCATCATGCCGCCCATACCTTTACCCATCATGCCGCCCATACCTTTGCCCATCATGCCGCCCATACCTTTGCCCATCATGCCGCTCATGCCTTTGCCCATCATGCCGCTCATGCCTTTGCCCATCATGCCGCCCATGCCTTCGGCACTTTTTTCAATTTCAGTTGGGGAGGAATGACTTTCAGCGCTGTTACCTAAGTTATCTTTTGATTCACTAGACTGTTCGCCACTGTAAACTTCTGGGTGGTGGCTTTTGTGCTCCTCATCTGAAACTTGAGCGAGTGAATGCTGAAGTAAACAAATTAAAAAGAAATAAAAAGCTAAACCTATCTTCATTCAAGTACCTTGGGAATATTAATATCTACCTTAAATTATTTAGTCGCATGATCAGCTTTTGATGCATGCTAAGCTTTACAGGCTCTTTAAGGTTCTTCTTGTAGTCAGATCGACTCTCTAATAATTTTTGTAAAGCAAGTAGAGCATCCCTGCGAGTAACAATACCCATCAAGTGCCCCTCTGAATCAACAACAGGAGCTGATCTAATGTGTCTTTCAATGAAGAAATTATCTAGCTCAAAAATGTCCCATTCAGCTTTGGCCGTATAAACTTCTTTTGACATTATTGAATCGACTGTCGGGTTTCTCTGTTCATCAAAAAATAGACAATTTCCCATGCATTTCATAGAATCACTTTCGGATATAAAGCCAACTACTTCACTAGACTCATTAATTACTGGAGCTGATGATATTCGATGCTCATTGAAAACTCTAACCACATCAGAGGTTGAATGATCAGCGTGAAAGGCAATTACGTTCTTAACAATTATTTCACTAACTTTTGGTATAATCATTTCTTTGTCCATCAGAAAACTCCAATTTTTATTTTATTT
>CAJXHA010000224.1 GCA_913053615.1 uncultured Bacteriovoracaceae bacterium
ATTTTAAAGTTCAAAAGTATGACCATGTTATTGGAGAGAATTATTTAATTGAAGAGCTAAAGCTTACTGATAATTATGGTACTGAGTGGGGAATGTACGATGAGTACTTGTTTCGCTATATAAAAGAAAGGATCTCAAAAGCTACTAAACCTCAGTTTATTTTTGTACTGACAACTTCTAATCATCCTCCCTTTCAGTATCCTAGTTCGTTTAAAGTTGATGAGTTTCAAATACCTAATGAGTTAGACCAGAGAATCAATAGAGAAAGAGAATTATTCTCTGAAAGGTTTAAGGCCTTTAAATATGCAAATACAGTTTTTGCAGATTTTATTTCATGGTTCAAAGGCAGTGAGCTGAAAGATAAAGTTGTATTTGGTTTAACTGGTGATCATAATTTTTTTGGTTTTCTTAATTATAATGAGAGTGAAAAGCTAACTATGCACTCGGTACCATTTTATCTATACCTCCCAGAAAGACTTCGACCAGAAAGTTATGATCCTGAAAAACTGGGATCCCACGAAGATATCTTTGCCACGATTTATCCTCGAGTCCTTTCAAATGCAAAGTATACTACATTTGGGGTTGATCTTTTTAGCGATGAAAAGTCATTCGCACTTAACTCCAAAATCTTTGCAAGCGATGAAGGTATGTACTATGGTGAAACCGCATATGTTTGGGACTCAATGCCAAAGACCAAGAAAATGAAAGATCAAGAGTTCCCACTTATTCTTCGCCATAAGCGTTCTATACTAAGTGTCGTAAGTTATTATCTTAATTATATGGAGAAATTTCCTTACTCTATGCCAAAAGTAAAAGAATAGCATTAAATTTGATAGGCGTTCTGTCTTAGAAAATGATCTGCGATTACAATCTTTGCCATTGATTCAACTACAGGTAAGACTCTTGGGAGGATACACGGATCATGTCTACCTTCTTTAGCCTTTTGTCCTACAGTTGATGGAGGTCTAAAAGAAAGTGTCATGACTATGGTATCACCATTACTAATTCCTCCTTCAATTCCACCAAAATTACTTTGTTCTGTAGTAATCTCTTTACCTGTTTTAATTGTAAAGTCTTCACCGATTCCAAAATTAATACCGACACAAGACCCAATTGAAAGCATCGCTTTAGCAAGATCAGCTTTTAATTTATCAAAGCTTGGTTCACCTAGGGCAATAGGAGGTTGATATATTTTTAGTGTAACTTTTCCACCAATAGAGTTTCCATCTTTTTTTAGATCTAGTAAGTAATTAGATATTTCATCATCAAATTTGGCTTCACTTAGCCCAAGCTTTGATTCATTAGATTCTTGAAAATTAAGCTCACTAGCAAATTGCTTGGTACCGATTTGCGTAATCCTGGCCATAAAGTCTGTTTGAGGAATAATTAATGCAGCAAAATAGCCACCAATAACTCTAGTCAATGTTTCACGTCCAGATGCTCTACCGCCACCTCGATAGTCTCTATGGCCATACTTTAGCTCTGTGGTTTTATCAGCATGCCCTGGACGATACATATCTTTAGAGTAGTCTTCACTCTTTTGATTTGTATTTCGGACAATAATGGAGATTGGTGTCCCTAGAGTCTTACCCTCAAAGATTCCAGACAGAACTTCAAACTTATCTGCTTCATTACGTGCTGTCGTCTCTTTGAGGCGTCCAGGACGTCTTCTGTCTAGTTCTTCTTGTAATTTAGTTGGCTCAAAATTTACACCAGCAGGCATACCATCAATAATCACACCTAAGGCACTTCCGTGAGATTCACCAAAGGTCGTAATACTAAATAGTTTACCAAAAGTATTTCCTCTCATTTAAACCTCACTAATAAATTTCAATGACTCTAAGTTAATATCAAAGTTAATTTTTTCTTCATTTTTATAAGTATGACTAGGGATGAGTGCATTTATAAATGTTTCACCTATACTTAAATCTAAAAGGGTATTAAAACCTCTAAAGTAGCTCTGCAGAACTTTTGCTTTATAATTACCGTTAGAAGCAATGGAAAAAGCTTCCTCTGGAATGACTACGAGACCCTCTGGCTTCTCAAGCTTTAAATACTTAGGGAATGATAATTCTTGTTCACGATTAAAAAGCTTAAAGCAAAGGTTTTCACCCTTTTTTTCAAAGGGAGAAACGATAACATTTCCAAAGCCAAAGAACTGAGCACAGAAAAGATTGGGAGGCATTTGATAGAGGTCCTTAGGTGTACCTATGGCCTGAACTTTTCCGAAATTTAATATAAGTACTCGATCAGAAAAACTGAGAGCTTCGTTATTATTATGGGTTACATTTATTAATGTAATATCTTTTGACTTTAAGAGTGGAAAAATTTCGTTAGATAATTCATGCCTAAGTTTTTCATCGAGGTGACCAAAGGCTTCATCAAATAAGAGAACGGTAGGGTTAGTAACCATTGCTCTGGCAATAATAACTCTTTGATATTGCCCTCCACTTAATTCATGGGGGAGCCTCTCACTCTCGTTAGTTATATCAAAGAGACTAAGAGTTGTTCGTACTTGATTAATTCTTTTTTCTTCATCAATCTCACTTGAAAGATGAGAAAGGATATTGTCAAACACACTAAGCTTTTCATCGAGGTAAGATCTTTGATCAACATAAGAAATACTTACTTCAGTTAGAGTTTTAAGCTCTCCACTAAAATCTGTAATTTTGCTACTAAGTATATTTAGGAGAGTCGACTTTCCAGAACCACTTGGGCCAAGAATAGATAAAACTTCACCTTCAATAATATCTAGGTTCAGATTTGAAATACCACCGGTATTTCTTTTATCATAAATTTTGCTAATGTTTTTTAACTCAATTATTTTCTTCATTTCTAATTTCTTGAATTTGTTTTCTTTGAACAATTTTATAAATGACAAAACTAAAGGCAATTGCCGCTAGCGTCACAGCCATAGATAAGTATCCTACTAAATCAAAATTTTCAAGTTTTCCGTTATCTTGTTCAACAATTATCGCCCCAGCGATAAGAGTGGCCAGTGCACTTGCCCAAGCTCGAATAGAGTTTAAAAGCCCCATAAAGGTACCTCTTTCATCTTTATTCGCTACAGCACTAACCATAGTCATTGCCGGGATAAAGCGACCAGATACTATCACCATAAAGAAAGCAGACATGGCCAGATAAGTAAATAAACTCATTGGAGCTGCATTAGTATAAAGGTAGATTGGTAAAAAAGAGACTAGAGCAAGAATAATAAAAACTCTAAGTGTTCCAAAGCGATCTGTCATACGGCCTATCATTCTAGAAGTAATAACTGTAAAAAGCCCACCTATGAGATAAACATATTTTAAATCTTTAGCATCAATTCCTACATTTTTAACTCCATAAGGGGAAAGAAATGGAATGAGCATAAATGATGAAGTTCCAATAATTAAAATAAGAATGTACGCTTTAAAATAATCCATGTTTTTTAATAATTTAAAAAAGCGCAATAATTCCTCTTTAACACTTGCTTCTCTTAGATGATCTTTTAAGTGAGGAAATATCCAGATTGATGCCAGGAGTATGGGTAAGCTAAAGAAGGCAATAAACCAAAAAGTCTTTTGCCAGCCAAACTCATCTGATATGGCCAATCCAATGGGAACTCCAAGAATAGAAGCAATTGAAAAAGCACTCATAACAATACCCATTGCATTGCCTCTTCTTTCAAAAGGAATCAGGTCAGTGACAATAGCAAAGACAATTCCATTTAAAACTCCACCAAAACAACCTGCAACAATACGAGCACTCAAAAGAATATGAAAGTCATTTGTTAGTCCACATAAAAGGGTACCGATAATAAAGCCTAGAAAGCAAAAAATAAGTAAGTTCTTACGACCAAAGCGATCAGCAATAACTCCATAACAAATACCTGCAATTGCCGCAGAGAAACTATAACTTGAGACAAGCGTAGCAAATTGCTTGGGGGAGATTGTAAAGTACTCCATTAAAGTTGGACCTAGTGGCATGAGAACCACAAAGTCCACAATATGTGCAAATTGAATAGCAGCTAGTAGAGCTACATATATTCTTTCTTTTGAAATTTGTGAGCTATCGCTACTTAAGGCCTTTGATCTCATCAATACTCGAGCTATTATCTAGCGTTTCCAAACTCGAAACAGTTGAGACCGTATGATCAACCATACTGACAGCTGCCGGATGATAATTTCCAGAGTTTTTAACACCTCCAAAAGGAAGGCGTGAACTTGCTCCTACTGTAGAGCGGTTTAAGTTAATCAATCCAGCATCAATATCTCTAAGACATAACTCATAAATTTCTATATCTTGTGTAAAGACAGAACTTGCTAGTCCATAATCAGAAATGTTTGCAATCTCGATTGCCTCTTCAATTGTATCGTATGGAATAAAGCAACAATTAGGACCAAAAACTTCTTCTTGTGTAAATGGATTCGACTTTTTTGCCTCATCTAATAGGTGAATACTAGGAGCAGCAAAAAATCCATTCTTAGGTATTTCAAAATCCTTAGGACCTAGTAGTAACTTTGCTCCATTCTTTTCGGCCATGTCTAAGAACTCATTATATTTATCTAATGCAGCTTGATCTATAAGAGGTCCCATAAATGGAATCTCATCAAAATCCACTGGATGATCCATGATAATTCTTTTTGCTACTTCAATGAACTTCTCAATGAATTCATCTTGAATATTTCTATGAATAGCTATCAGAGAGGTTGAAGTACATCTTTGACCACTTGTAAGAAAGCAAGAGCGAACAAGCTCTGGAAGAGCATGATCAATATCTGTATCTTCATGTAAAATCGTAACGTTTTTTCCACCGAGTTCTAATGCAACTAGCTTGGTTAAATCACTACCAACCGTTTCAATAATTTTCTTTCCAACACCTAGTGAACCTGTAAAGAAGATACCTTTAATACTTGGGTGTTTAATTATGTCTTGAGTTGTTTTAACTGTTCCATTAATAAAGTTAATAACACCAGCTGGAAAACCTGCTTCATGAAAACATTCCATTAATAATTGTGCACTATAAATAGTTTTTTCACTTGGTTTAAAAATAATACTATTTCCTGTTAAAAGAGCAGCTAGAATTTGTCCATTGGCCAGGTGACATGGAAAGTTAAAAGGTCCAATAACTAAACTAGGTCCAATTGGTTTCTTTAGAGTATGGCCATTAATTTTAGGAAGTACATTTGTGATGGTTTCTTTTTGAATACGATCTTTAGAATCACTAATTGTAACATTTACTTTCGCTACAATTGCTCCAGCTTCAGTCTTTGCTTCCCAAAGTGGTTTACCAGTTTCCATGGCAATGGCATATCCGATATCATCTTTTCTTTTATGTGCTGCTTCTTGGAAAGCTTGTAGATATTCAACTCTGTCTTCAAGTGGCATTTTTCGCCATAGGTCAAAACCTGAAATAGCTGACTCGATTACTTTCTCAGTGTTCTTATATTGAATACCAGCTTTCCAAAGCTTTTGTTCAGTATTGGCCGGGCAGACCTTCTCAATAACTTCATCACTGGCATTTACATCATTCTCAGACATTCCTTCTGGGTAAGTGAATTGTCCAGTGAAGTAATCTCCTTTAAGAGTAAATTCCATAATATTCCTTTTGTTAATTTAATTTAGTATACCTTATTAAGTAATAAGTGGCATCCTTTTGAGTTGAAAAAAAGGCGAGTGCGAGAGAAAATA
>CAJXHA010000225.1 GCA_913053615.1 uncultured Bacteriovoracaceae bacterium
GTGAGGGCAAGACTTACTAAAATTAATGGAGAGCCATATAAGAAGCACAAAGAAAGTCAGCAGGTTTTTAAAACACGTGAAGAAGAGCGATCTGAGAACTTTCGAAACAGAGGTGTGAATCTGACTTTTGCAAAGGACTTAAATAAGGCAGAGAAATTGGATGAAGGTCGTTGGTTTAAAGATGATGATATAAATGAAATCTCTGTGGAAAAAAGATATGCAAGTCGTATGGGTATTGGTCTAGGGGATACAATGTCTTTTGATGTCTTAGGTGTAGAAATTAGTGCAACTATCACAAGCATTCGAACAGTAAAGTGGACAAGCTTTTTGCCAAACTTCTTTATCACCTTTGAGGATGGAATTATTAATAATGCTCCTAAGAGTTATATCTCTGTCGTAAATAAAGTCGATTTTCAAAGGCAATTAGATATTCAAGACCAAGTTGTCGATAAGTTTCCAAATATTTCTATAATCAATGTGACAGAGGTTATTAATAAAATCTTAAATATCTTCAAAGCAATGTCTATTGCTATTAGGATTATGGCATTACTTTGTTTAGGTGTAGGCTTTTTTGTTTTATTTGCTATTATTCAAAATCAACTTTCTAAAAAGAAGTATGAAGCAGCTCTGCAAAAAGTTTTTGGCTTTCAAGCAAGAAGTCTCTTTATGAGTATTTGTATCGAGTACATTATTGTTGTTCTGCTCGCTTGTTTTATTGGAATTGGCTTTAGTCTTTTATTAGGAGTCATTGTTTCACATTTATTCTTTGATGGAATTTGGAGAATTGACTGGCAGTATAATTCAGTGACAAGCTTATTAATGATTAGCTTTACCTTTTTAATGTCATACTTCGCTTCACGTAGTTACTATCAAGCAAATGTAAAATTACTACTTAAATAAGGTGGTCTCTTACCATTTGAATGAGGTCTACAGGAGAAAATGGTTTTTCTAAAAAATCTACGTTTTGAATCTGCAAAGTCTTTTTCATTTTCTCATCAATAAAAGCTGAAAGCATGATAATAGGGGTGTTCTTATTTTGATTCTCTTTAGTTCTGAGCCCAATTATAAATGCACTTCCTTTCATAAAGGGCATATTATGATCTGTAATAATTAAGTCATACTTTTCTTTTTGGCATAGTATAAATGCATCTAGCCCGTTAGCGGCACTATCAGTTTCACAGCTAAATTTATCTTCTACTATATCACTGACGGTTTCTAAGATATCTTGCTCATCGTCAACTATTAAGATTTTGTGCATTTAATTTCCTTTGTTTATCATTAATTATTCATCTGATATGATTAACTGTCTATCAACTTAAAGGTTTAAAAATGCCAGAGTTCTTTACTGCGATATTAGATTTTTTTCAAAACTTAGATTTGATTACTTTCTTTAGTGAGTACGCCTATAGCCCAGGAGCAGTATACAGCTTTATCATTATCTTTATGACATTAAGTTCATTTGGTTTACCAATTCCAGAAGAGATGACTTTAGTAAGTGCAGGTCTCGTGGCATATATGGCAATGCATCCAGATAAATTTCCACCACCAACACCAGGGGCAGAAGGGGTTAATCTAACTGTGCTCTCAATCATATGCTTTGTCGCAGTGCTTGGTAGTGATATGCTTATCTACTTTATAGGAAGAACCTTTGGCCCGCGCTTAGTTGAGACAGAGTTTTTTAATAAGAAAATTGGAAAAAAGAATTTTGAACGCATTAATAAGATCTTTTTAAAATACTCTCATTGGGCATGTGGGTTTTTTCGCTTCACACCAGGAGTTCGATTCCCAGGACATATGACTTGTGGGCTTATGGGAGTACCGCTTTGGAAGTTTGTGGCCATTGATGGAACAGCGGCATTACTCAGTGTTCCTACTCAAGTATTACTAGTCGCTTTTTATGGTGAAGTTATCTTAGAAAAAATTAGAGAGTTTAAAATTATACTTGCTGGAGTCATTGGGGCTTTAATTTTAATATGGCTTTTAAGAAAATTATATCTAAAAATCCGAGATAAAAGATCAGGTGAAAAACAGCATTCTTAAATTTACACACACCTTAGAGCATAATATCATATTAGTGCACAAACAAAGGAATTCTTATGCGATTATTCGAGTACATTGAGCAGGGCGGCGGTATTATGTACGTGCTTCTTCTTGCAAACATTATTGGTTTTGCAATTCTATTTTGGAAAGTTTTTACAATCTTAGATGCGAAGAAAAGAATAGCAGATCTTGTTATGGAAATTAAAGGGCGCTTCTATGATATGGGGGAGCTCAAAGATAATTCAATGGCAGTTCAATTATTAAAAGATGAAGTTGAATCAAAAGTACATTCATTAGAATTTGGATTAAATACAATTAAGATCATTGCTTCAGTTGCTCCTTTGTTAGGACTACTTGGAACTGTATTAGGTATTCTTTCTGCATTTAGAGTTATTTCACAAGAGGGCTTATCTAATCCATCTCTATTTGCTGGTGGTATATCAATGGCCCTTATAACTACTGTTGGTGGGCTGATTGTCGCGATTCCACACTTTATTGGTTATAACTACTTAGTTGGTATTTTAGATGATTTAGAAATTAAATTAGAAAAAACTGCTATTAAAGAAATCTTTGGTTCTAATAATGGCTAGAAAAGCAAAGAGAGAAACATTAACCCCTGAATTAACCCCTCTTATTGATGTGGTTTTCCTTTTATTAATATTTTTCATGGTCTCATCTGTTTTTAAAAAAGAAGAGTTAGCTCTTTTGTTAAACCTTCCAAAGTCTGAGCAAGGTAAAGCAAGTGAAGCTAAGAGTAAGACTCTCTTAATCGAGTTAAGTGGAGAAAATATCGCCATTGATGGTAAGAAAATCTCGATAGAAGAACTTAATGATTCTTTAAAAGATGTTGAAAAGAAAACATTAATTAACCTAAGAGTCGATGGGGAAGTTAAGTATAATCGTTTAGTAAAAATATTAGATTCATTACAAAAAAATAAATTAGAAAACCTTTCTCTTATTACAGAAAAAGAATCGAAAAAGTAGGACTTATGAAAAGTGTATTCATCCTTTTAATTACATCCCAGTTTGTATGGAGCTCTCAAACAGCCAGAGTACTAATGGTAAGGGGAGATGTAACTCAACTTTCACCAGGAGCTAAAAACGCAAAACCTGTTAAAAAGGGAGATATATACAAAGAAGACACATCAGTCCTAACTGGGGATAAGTCTGTAGTAAGGCTAAAATTTGCTGATAAGTCTGTAATGAATCTTGGGCCAAAATCAAAAGTGGTTGTTTCAAAAATGCCAAAGAAAAAACCAAATATGATTAATCTCTTAACTGGATCAATCAAAGCAGAAGTCGAAAAGAAAGATACAGGCAAAACTAAAATGATTGTAAAAACAAAATCAGCAGTCATGGGAATTAGAGGAACTAAGTTTCAGGCCATTTACAATGCTCAAAACCATAATACTTCACTTGTTACAGTTGAAGGAAAAGTTGCCATGGTAAAGAAAGAAGCGGTAGAAGAAAAACTCGTCAAGGAAGAAGTTGTTAAAGAAACAGCAAATACTGAAGTATTAGATGTTACCGGTGAAGCCCCAAAAGAAGAAGTTGTAAAAAAAGTCGTCTCATCAGATGAAGAATTAGATGCTCTAAATAATGCTTTTGATGAAGTACCAGCTGAAGAAGTTGTTGAAGTTGATGCTGGAAAATTTGCTGGTGTTCAAGAAGCAGCAGCTAAACCAAGTGTACCAGTTAAAATTGCACCTACTCAATATGAAGCATTAGCCAAGAGTATGGGAAGTAATAAGAAAGCAGAAGATGTTATGCAAACAAGTGATGCTGAAGTTGAAGTTGAAAGTTTAAATGATGTAGCAACTGAAGGACAAGTTGTACAAAAGCCAGGTGGCTATGTTGATGTTCAAACTGGTCTTTATGTTCCACCAAGTGAGAATGCGAAACTAAATGAAAAAACCGCAACATATGAAGTAGAAAAAGAAGTTGGTCAAATTGATGAGGCAACGGGTGATTATATACCACCTAAAGGTGTTAAACTTGATGCCAAAAAAGGTTTTGTTATTGATCAGAAAGAGTTAGCGAAAGTAGCATCAAAAGAAGAAGTTGAGAAAACTCTTGCAATCGTTAATGAGAGAAATCAAGAAGTGAAAAAACAAGTCGTTGTTAATAAAATGCAAGCTAAGCAAACTGCAAAGACTAATTCTAAGTCAAGGCCATCAAATATTGGTTTTGAATTTACTCCGTTCTCAGAAGTATTAACTTTAAATACAGGAGAAGGCGGAGACTCTGAGTTTTTAAGTGAGTCAGCTTATGATGTACTCCTAACCTATAGTAAGGCATGGAGTGATAATTGGAAAAGTATGTTTAAACTTGGCTTTGTAACTTATGAGTTTGAAAGATCGAATGATGGAAATTATGCTTCGACAGATGGTGGAGATGACTTTATTGGAATTATAGATACACATCAAAAACTTTCCCAGAGATGGTCATTAAGTTATGAACTTATGAATAGAGCTTATTACTTTGCTTATCCAAATGATAATGGAGAAGTTGTTGTCGATTCAGTGGCCTTAAGTTCAATAGCTTTTGGAGGAATCTACTCTTGGAGAACTTGGAAAGATATTAAACTTGATCTTGGTGGAAAAATTCTTGTCTTCTTACCAGAAGAAAAGAAATTACAAGATGGCTCTTCTGAAGAATTTGAGGGTGGAGGTATTAATCTATTCTTAAATGGTTATTATCAATTCTCTGGAAATCTCTCTCTGAATGGAAACCTTTTCATGCAAAGTTTGACTCATGAACTTCCAGATGCAGAAGCTGAATTCGAAAGATTTACTCTCGGTTCTGGCCTTCAATTAAATTACGCTTTATAAGAATGCTTATTGTGCGCCACCACAAGTGCGGCGCACGGTGCACTTTGCCAATCACTAAAACTACCTAAGCCATAGAAATTATAATAAACAATACTCGACTATTTTTGGCCTACTCTTTGCTTAAAGAAATGCGTTAATTATTTTTTTAACCAATATGCACCACTAGGGCATCGCTCTAGTCAGAGGAGGAAAGAGTGAGAAGTTTATTACTTAATGGGCTTAGGAGTTGTTTAGTCCTATGCTTTATGATCGCAGGTGTCAGGGCCAATGATCAGTTTTTAGAATTATCATTAGATGATCTGCAAGTTACTTATGGTGATTATGCTGAAATCGAAATTAAAACAATTAATGATGAAGCAATTACTTTATCATTAGATGAAGAAGTATTTCCGGTAGGGATGCAATTAGAGCAAGTAAGTACAAGTCGTGCTCTTCTATTAGGTGCTCCTGAGTTTTTACAACGTTTTTGTTTTGTCGTTAAAGGAACAAAGCAAGCGAGCAATGAAGAATTAGCTCAACGTGTTTGTTTATTTGCAAGTGAGAATGAGAATTTAAATCATCCAACTTTTAAAACTGCACGTGAACTTCCAATCGCAACTGAAAATCAATTCCTTTCAAATAAAATTGAATTAAATGATAACTTTTCAACTCTTGATGTTGAGTTCATTAATGGTGAACTTCCTGAGGGATTAGAAGTTACAAGTGAAAATGGTGCTCTCGTTGTTTCTGGTAATACTGAGTATGTTGGTTCTTTTGAATTCA
>CAJXHA010000226.1 GCA_913053615.1 uncultured Bacteriovoracaceae bacterium
TAACAGGTGTAGAAGCACTTGAAATAGTACTGTATCCTCTTAATCGAATTGAACTTGCCGCACCTGGCTGACCACCGCTAATATCCATTTTCATACTAGGTACAGCAGCTTGCATTGCATACTCAAGTTGAGTTGTTTGAGTAAAGCCTAGTTTTTCATCATCAACTGTTTCAATAGTTGTTGATAAACGCTTTTTATCAACTCCAAGACCTTGCCCAGTTACAACAATTAAATCTCCTTGCAACACATCAATATCTAATGCAAAATCGAATTGTGCAGGTACACCAGTAACAGAAACTGCACTAGTTGTCGTTTTATATCCAATATATGCAACTGTTACTCGAACATCACCTACAATCGTAGCTGGTAGACTAAATGAATATTCACCTTCTGTATTGGTTGTTGATCCAATACCTCCGGAATCTTCAGCGAGCACGTTTGCGCCTACAAGAGGTTCTCCAGTTCTAGAATCTGTTATTTTTCCAGTGATCAAAGTTTGACCGATTAGAATTGTCGATAAAACTAAAGTTGAGCAAATTAATAAAACATTTTTCATCAGATATTCCTTTATTTAAGTTCTCTCTATTCCTTTTATCCATCTATTTTGTCGGAATCAATTCTAACCCAATCTATTTGTGGGGAATGTTACAAAGCAAGATATTTTTATTTTTTTTCTTTCCAAAAAATTCTTGGCTTTCCATCAAGTGATCTCTCTAATGAGACCACTTCATTCTTTGTACTAAAATGAAATGAAATAAATTCATGTCCATAACGAGCTCTTTCCCTTGGGCTATTCCATCTAACTCTAAAAGTATCATAATGCCAATGACTTAAAGTTCCTTTTAGGGCATCTCCACGAGATAAAATCAAATTATTACCTGAAGTAGATACTGTCATTTTTCCATAAAATTCATGATCATATTCACCTTTATATCCTGAATTTATTAATCGAGGACGAGTATTGGATATTCGTCGAGAATCAACATCATTTCTTATGCTATCTTGAACTGCGATTGCTTTATCATATGATTTTTTATCTTTTCCTGACCAGTCTATATCATCTGCTTTCCCCAAAAAAGCATCAATAATCTCTCTCCCGACTGAATATGAAGCTCTCATTCCTCCATTATTAACTACAACCCAGCCAAGATCAATCTCAGATATAAATCCTGTCCAAGTTATAAAACCATCAATTCCACCACCATGACTTACCATTTTATAACCTCTATAATCAGATAATCGCCACCCTAAACCGTATAAGGAAAAATTTGTTACCTCATCAACTCCAGAATAAGAAGCATGCATTTGAGGAGTTTGCATTTCATTAACGACAGCCTCACTTAAGATTTTTTTCCCTTCAAACATTCCATTATTCATATTTAGTCTTATCCAATTTGACATTTCAAGCACGTTTGAATAAACCGAGCCTGCTGGAGAAATATTATCCAAATTGCGATCTTCAATGGGCTGAAGTTTTCCGCTGTAATCGACAATTCCATGAGGAGTGGCAACATTACTCCGTTTTGCTAAATCTCTTAAATTGGTTACACTTGTTCTCATCTTCAGGGGCCTAAAGAAACGCTTATACATTACATTATCCCAACTATCACCATGCATTTCTGCAGAAACCAATCCTGCGGTCAAATACATCAGGTTTTGGTAGTTATAAGTAGATCTAAAGCTATATGCGGGTTTCAGATATCGTATGCTATGCATCACTTCTTGTTGATTCATAGAAGATCCAAACCAAACTTGGTCTCCTCTAGTTAAACCACTTTTATGAGTTAATAAATCTCGAACTCTCATCTCATCTGTAGCATATGCATCATACATACGGAATCCTGGCAAAATGTCTATAACGCGATCATCCCAATTTAGTTTTTCATCATCTACAAGCATACCTAAAGTAGCAACAGTCATTGCTTTAGTTGTGGATCCAACCGCGAACAAGGTTTTTTCATCTACTTTAGCCGACTTGCCTAATTCACGAACACCAAATCCCTTTGCATAAATGACTTTGTCACTTTTTATAATTGCTACAGCCATTCCAGGAATATTCCAATCTTTGCGAATTTGTTCAATACGTTCCTCAAGACCGTTAGGAATTTTTTCCTGAGCATTAGCTATAGAAAAAACGAATGATATCAGAATAGAAATTATAATTTTATTATGTTTTATTATATTTTGCTTTTCCATTTTTTTAATACCTTTTTTTCTTTAGTTATACTAAGTCCTGCCTTTGGCTCTCTTGTTCTTTCCTCAGGTAATGTTTGCCACCATTTTAGTGTATCTCTAGCTGTAACAGCTAATGGCCTATATTTTATTCCTGCTTTAACTGCATTAGAATTTTCGAATGAACAAAAGCCATCAAACTCACCACCAGAAGGCATCCAAGCAGTCATTTCGGTCCATGGTTTAATTTTATTATCTAAAATAAAATTCTGATCAACCCATTCAAAAGAAACTTTATTACTAACAACAGCTTTGATTCCATATAACATTTCACTCATAGTAAGATTTCCTAACGGCCCAACAGCTGTGTAAGTACCATACAAATTATTCTCAATAAGATGGATATCAAACTCCGATAAATCTCTAGCATCAATATATTGCGCTGGTTGGGATGGATCTCCTGGAGCTAATACTTCACCTCCTCGATTAATTCTAACTGGCCAATAGGTCCACCTGTCTGTTCGATCACCTGGCCCAACAATTAAATGTGGTCTTACAATTATTGCTCTATCTTTAAATGCTTTTAGAGCTACTTTTTCAGATAATGCTTTTAGTGGACCATATGCACTCATATCTTCAATCGTTGGATCATCAATGGTTGCAATCGGGTGATTTTCAGTTATGCCTTTGACTGAAAAATCTGCATGAACAGAAAGTGAAGATGTAAAAAGATAGGTAGAAGCGTTATCTTTCAAAATATCCGTGGATTGCTTAACCCATCGCGGATAGGTCGCAGAGTTATCAATGACAGCATCCCACTTTTTTCCTTTTATTGCATTTAAATCATTATTTCTATCACCAATGAGATGCTCGACTTTTTTAAAATATTCTTTATTTAAAGTAGGTTTAGTTTTCCCGCGAGTAAAGATAGAAACCTTATGACCTCGATCAATTGCATATTTTATTTGATGTGGACCCGTAAAGGCTGTACCACCCAAAATAAGAATGCTTAATGATTTTGATGCTTTTTCTGGCTTTTTTGAAAACAGTTTAAGACTACCCGAAGAAGCAACACTTAAGGCAGCTAAAGCCGTGGCTCCTTTTTTAAAAAAATCTCTTCTAGAATGCTTCATTGATTGAATTATTATCGTTTAATATATTTATCAAGCCATGCTAGAATTCTAGGAGAAACATCCATTAATAATTTTGGCTCTCTGGGCCCATGAGGCGTTCTTGGATAAACTACCATTTCAGTAGGGACTCCTTTCCTCTTTAACGCAACATAAAATTCCTGGCCCTGCGTAAAGGGCACTCGCAGATCATTCGACCCATGAATCACTTGGGTAGGAGTCTTTACATTGTTTATACGATAAATTGCAGAATGCTTTTCATAAGTCTCATAGTCATTCCAAAATTCACCTCCCATATGTGCAACTAAATAATCTGGTATATCCGTAGTAGTGGTCATGCTAACTAAATTAGGCAATCCTGCTCCCATACTCGCTGCCTTGAAACGATCAGTTCTAGTAACAACAAAAGATGTCATATATCCACCATAACTCCAACCCATAACTGCCATTCTTTTTGAATCCGCTATGCCCATATCAATGACTTTATCTACACCGGACATAATGTCTTCATAATCACCAAATCCCCAGTCTTTAAAATTTGCATAACGAAAATCTTTACCATATCCCGTGCTTCCTCTAGGGTTAGGACGTAAAACTGCATAACCCTTACTCGCTAGATATTCAATCATATAAATCCCGGGATTGCCAGTATAAGATTGAGAAAAGACACCTGAGGGACCACCATGTATAATCAGTGCAAGTGGATACTTTTTACGTTTCTTATAATTAGCAGGGTAAGTAAGAAATCCTTCTATTTCAAGTCCATCTTTAGATTTCCAACTTATTAATTCAGTCTTAGCTAACGCCGGTAATTCTAATTCAGAATTAAAACTGGTAATCTTCTGCGGCAAAATCCTCTCTAATTTGCTAACATATACTTCACTTGGTTTATCTAACTCTTGTTTTACAAATACGATGCGCTTCCCATCATCAGTGATGGAAGGAGATGATACACGCGAATTGAGATTTAGGAGGGGCTTAAGATCATTACCTTGGATACTGATCTTATAAATTTCAGATTTTGTTTTATTTGCATCGCTTGCGTATATATAATTATCATCTGAAGACCATTTAATGATACTAGCACTTCTGTTTGGTGTCTCACCCAACTTGATGGGCCTTCCTCCATTCGTAGCAACTATATAAATATCACCTAACCCAATTGGCTCATGTTTTTGTCCATCTGATATAAATGCAATTCTTTTCCCATCTGCAGAGAATATTGGACTAGAATCTCTTCCATCCGAATCAACCAAATCTTTAACTGTTTTTGTTGAAATATTTACAACTGATATATCGCCAGAAATATATCTAGAATTGAATGTTGGTTCATTTGCATGAGAAAAAACAATTTTTTTCTGATTCGGATGCCAATCAAAACTAGTAACATCATACTGGCCTTCCGTTATTCTTTCCGCTTTGCTGGTATCAATATTGGTGTTGAATTTTTTTATGTAAAGGTGGGAATATTTAAAATTCTGATCTACCATTATAACATCTTTTTTTTCTTTTTCATTTTTTTCTTCTTCTTCAGATTTAGAATCTTTCATTAAGAAAGCAATCGCATCTCCTTTAGATGACCATTTAAAGGAGCCTACCCCTTCCTTTTCATGAGAAAACTGCCACGCTTCACCTCCATTACTTCTCATCATCCATATCTGTGGCTTATCTGATCTTTTACTTACAAAAGCTAAGTATTTTCCATCTGGAGAAAATCTTGGATGTGAACTAGATTTGTCATTATAGGTAAACTGTGTTAATTCCTCACCATCATTATTGGAAACCCAAATTTGAGTTAGATACTCTGATTTTTCTCCTTCAATTAATGCTTCCCTCACGACCATTGCAATCCGATCACCCTTTTTTGAAAAATTCAAATCAGAAATTTGCTTTAACTGTATGCTAATCTCTGGTGACCATTCAAATGATTGTCCACTTAGCGAAATAATAAAAAATGATGAGCTTAAAATTCTTTTAAGATAATGCATATTAATATCCTTCATTATTGTACTTGTTGATCCATCCCATTATATGTTTCAATTTACTAATATGATGACTGGGCCTTACTGAAATCCCGTGCGGTTCATCAGGAACTCTTACAAGTACTGACTCCACACCTAATAATTGAAGAGCAGCATAATACTGTTCAGAATCAGGCATGGGTGTTCGGTAATCCGCCTCGCCAGTAAGTACCATCGTTGGTGTTTTTACATTCTTTACAA
>CAJXHA010000227.1 GCA_913053615.1 uncultured Bacteriovoracaceae bacterium
TTCAAAGTTCTTGTGCGCGATGCGCAATGTTAAATAATTTGTCATCTTTTGTGCAGGCGCTTAAAATATTTCTATGACTCAAAAAATACTTAAAATCAATTATTACATCCTATTGGCCTTAACCATACTGAATGTATGTTTTTTCTTTTTTGGTAAAACATTTTCAGATCATGGATTGATGATTAGTTCTCAATCAGAAAATGTTTCTTATATTAGTTATTTTCTTGGTAGCTTGTTTAGTTTTACAAATTATTATTCAGGTATTTGGATTGTTGCTCCTTTTATAATTTATTCTCTTATTCATTATTCAATTTTAATTAAGCGAGAGAAAGAGTTTGATCTCTTTGTTTCACTTTTAATGGTTCTAGTATTCTTTGATTTTACTTATTTATTTTTCCCATCAACTTTAGGGGCAGGTATTGCAACAAAAGCGAATGAATACTTAGATGCTTATGTTGCTTTTTTCAGTGCTGTTGTGTTCATGTTTCTTGTTGGGGTTATCTCACTAAGAGGTTCATTCTTTTTAATGCTAAATTCATTTAAAGATACTTTAGAGAGCTATGGTCTCAAATTCTTTAAAGTAATAAGTGTCTTTTATAAGTACTCTAAAAATACCTCAGATAAGGTAAAGCTTTTAGGTAATGGTATTAATCTTAAACAAACGGCTACAAAATATCTAAAAGATGCTCCTAAAATTGATATGCAGAAAATTAAGCCTAAGTTTAAAGAGAGGAAAGAGGATAAAGCGGGCAGTACAAGTGCTAAAATTTCAGGAGATATTAAGGCCGTCGATAATAAATCAATTCAAAAAGAAGAACAAATCACAGCGAAAGCCGATTCAACAAAAATTGATTATGAATGGAATGGTCAAGATGAAGTTGAATTTATAATGGATGATAAAGTAGAGACTCCTACTGCAGCTGTAACTAAGAATGTAGGCCCTAAAGATAATACTTTTTTTGAAAGCGATACGCTTATTGATTGTATTAGTGATAATACAAATCATCAGAGAACTCAAAGTCCAGATGATATATACTTTCAAACAATTGGTGAAACAATTGAAAGTAAATTAAAAGAATTTAATGTTAAGGGTGATATTATAAATATCCTTAAAGGGCCAGTGGTTGATACTTTCGAATTAGATCTAGGTGAAGGGATCAAGGCCTCAAAAGTTAAAGGTCTTGAAGATGATATTGGTCTTGCATTGAATGGAGCTCCAGTTCGTGTTGTTTACCCACTTAAGGGGAGATCAACTATTGGTATTGAAGTTCCAAGAAATCCACGTGAGTTTATATATCTAGATGAAGTTTTACAGGCTGAAGCTTTTAATCAAAGTAATAAAAGACTGCCTATTGCCATGGGGAAAGATGCATTTGGTGAGACCTCAGTTGTTGACCTTGCGGGAATGCCACATATGCTTGTTGCAGGTGCAACTGGTGCTGGTAAGTCAGTATTTATTAATACGCTTCTAGTTTCTTTAATAATTAAAAAATCTCCACAGGAGTTAAGGCTAATACTAATCGATCCTAAGCAATTAGAACTTGCACTTTTTGCTTCTCTGCCTCATCTCCTTTTACCGGTTATTACTGAAGCGAGTAGAGCTGCGGTATCATTACTTTGGGCGGTTGAAGAAATGGATCGTCGATATTCGATCTTAAAAGATATGGCCGTTAAAAATATTGAAGGCTTTAATAAAAAACTAAAATCAGCAAGCCCTGCTCAGTTATCTAAAATTCATGAGCATTATGAAAATGCTGATGAGGATGGTTATGAGCTTCCATACATAGTTATTGTTATCGATGAATTTGCTGATCTTATTTTAACTAAATCAGGTAAAGATATTGAAACCAATGTTAATAGATTGGCAGCTAAGGCGAGAGCAGCTGGTATTCATTTAGTACTAGCAACTCAGCGTCCTTCTACTGATGTTATTACAGGTGTAATTAAAGCGAACTTTCCTACTCGTGTTGCCTTTAGGGTAACAACAGGTCACGACTCTAAGACAATTCTTGATCAACATGGTGCCCAGAAATTACTTGGTAAAGGGGATATGCTCTATAAGCATGGAGTTGATTTACTTAGACTTCACTCTGCCTTTGTTGATGAAAGAGAAATTGAAGTACTTGTTGAAAAACTTAGTGAAATTCAGATGGAATACTCTGAAACTGCGATGGAGTTCGTAGAAACTGGCGGTGAAAAAGAAGAAGAAGTTAGTACTTCTTCTGGAAGTTTTGTTTCTGGAACCAGTGATGACCCGGTGTATCAGGAAGCGTTGCAGGTAGTGATGGAAAGTGGTTCAGCATCAGCTTCAATGTTACAGAGAAGACTGCGTGTTGGTTATAATAGAGCCGCCAATCTGATAGATGAATTAGAGAGAAATGGCATTGTTGGTCCAGCGCAAGGATCGAAACCAAGAAAAGTGCTAAGTCGCCCAGAATAAATGCTTTTGGCGTAGAGTCATCCTCAATTCCTTATTGCCCTATAAACATGCTTATGCTATGTTTCGTAAACTTATTTTGCTAAATGATAATCGCCTTGCTGGTATGGTCTCACATAAGTGAGCACGGGGCGATTCGATAACAACCAACCAGGAGACATTTATGGCAAAAACTCTAGAATTAAAAAGCCTTTTAGAGGCAGGTGCTCATTTTGGACACCAGACTCACAAGTGGAACCCAAAAATGAAGCCGTATGTATACGGTGAAAGAAACGGGATCTACATCATCGATCTTCAACAAACAGTTCCAATGGCTCAAAAAGCTTATGACTTCGTAAAGAAAACTGCTGCTAGCGGTAAGTCAGTTCTATTTGTTGGAACAAAAAGACAAGCTTCACAAGTAGTAAGAGATCATGCTGAAAAGTGTGGTGCTTATCACGTTACTAACAGATGGTTAGGTGGAATGCTTACAAACTACAAAACTATTGCTCAATCTATTGATAAACTTAGAAAAGTTGAAAAAATGAAAGAGAATGGTGACTTCAAACTTCTTACTAAGAAAGAGCAATCTAAAATTGAAAAAGAAGTTCAAAAACTTGAGAAAAACTTAGGTGGAATCAAGAACATGAGAAAAGTACCAGGTGCTGTTTTCGTTATCGATCCTAATAATGAAAGAATTGCTGTTAAAGAAGCAAACAATTTAGGTATTCCTGTAATTGCAATCACTGATACAAACTGTGATCCAGAAGGTGTTGATTTCATCATCCCTGGAAATGATGATGCAATTAAATCAATCACTCTTTTTGCTGACTACTTTGCTTCTGCTGTAGCTGAAGGTTCAAAAGGTGTAAAAAGAGATTCTAATGAGCAAATTAAAGATGTTGATTTAGAAAAAGAGATTCTTGAGAAATACGAGAAAGACGTAGAGCTTAAGATGGAAGAAGAAGGTGTTGAATAATAACATTTAAAATATAAGGATTTTATCATGGCTGCATTTGGTGCAAAAGATGTAAAAGAATTAAGAGAAAAAACTGGTGCCGGAATGATGGACTGTAAGAAAGCTCTTACAGAGTCTAACGGTGACGTTGAAGCTGCTGTAGATTTTTTAAGAAAAAAAGGTCTAGCTGCTGCTGCTAAAAAAGCAAGCAGAGTTGCTGCTGAAGGTTTAATTGGTGCAGTTGTAGAAGGTAACGTTGGTGCTTTAGTTGAAATTAACTGTGAGACTGACTTCGTTGCAAAAAACGCTGACTTCCAAAACTTTGTTAAAACTGTTTCTAATCACGTAATTGGTAGTTCTGCTGCTGACGTTGATACTTTAAGAGCTGAAACTGTTGATGGAAAAACTATTCAAGAACATGTTCAAGAACTTACTTTAAAAATTGGTGAGAAGATTGATGTAAGAAGATTTGCTAAAGCTACTTTAAGTGGTGAAGGTAAAATTGGATCATATGTTCACGGTGGAAAAATTGGTGTTTTAGTTGAAGTAAATACTGAAAGTGCAGACCAAGCTAAGAGTGATGATTTTGCTGAATTAGTAAATGACTTATGTCTTCACGTTGCTGCTGCTGATCCAAAGTTTATGACTGCTGATCAAATTGATGAAGATTTCAAAAAGAGAGAAGCAGATGTTTATAGAGCTCAATTACTTGAGCAAGGTAAGCCTGAAAATATGATTGATAATATCATTAAAGGTAAATTAAATAAGTTAGCTTCAGAAGTTTGTTTAATGGATCAAAAATTCGTTAAAAACCCAGACCTTTCTATTGCAAAACTTATTAAAGAGTATGAAGGAAAAGTTGGTGGTAAGATTACTGTTCAAAACTTTCACAAGATGAATCTTGGAGAAGGTATTGAGAAGAAAGAGGATAATCTTGCTGAAGAAGTTGCAAAAATGACTCAAGCTTAATCTTAATATGGGGGACTCTTAAGTCCCCCTTTTTTATTTCTTTTGGTGGTAGAGATGAAATATTCAAGAGTATTACTTAAATTATCAGGTGAAGCTTTAGCAGGAGATGCTGGCTTTGGAATTGATGGTGCAATGTTAGATAAAATCGCCACTGAAATCGTTGATTTACACAAAACTGGTACTGAGATTTCAATTGTTGTTGGTGGAGGAAATATACACCGAGGAGTTGCTGGTGCAACCACGGGTATGGATCGATCAACTTCAGATTATATGGGAATGATGGCAACAGTAATAAACTGTCTTGCTCTACAGGATAACCTTGAGAGAAAAGGTGTTTATACAAGAGTGTTAAGTTCAATAACAATGCAAGAAGTGGCAGAGCCTTATATTAGAAGAAGAGCTATGCGCCACCTTGAAAAAAAGAGGGTTGTAATTTTTGCTGCAGGAACTGGTAACCCTTATTTCACAACAGATACAACTGCAGCTCTAAGAGCAAATGAAATAAATGCTCAATTAATTATGAAAGCAACTAAGGTCGATGGTATTTATGACAAAGATCCTATGAAACATGACGATGCAGTGAAATTTGATTCGTTAAGTTATATAGAAGTATTAAACCGTGGATTAAAAGTAATGGACTCAACGGCCATTAGTTTATGTATGGATAACGATATGGATATTGTCGTTTTTAATATGTTTGAAAGTGGAAATATCCAAAAAGTAGTTGAAGGTAAAAAAGTTGGAACACTTGTTACTAAAGAGTAACAGCTGAGGAGTATAAAAATGATTGATGGAATTAAAGCAACATTAAATGAAGATATGACAAAAGCGATTAAAAATCTTCAAAGTCAATTTACAAAAGTAAGAACTGGTAGAGCAAACCCTAGTGTGCTTGATGGTGTGACTGTTGATTATTACGGAAGCCCAACTCCAATTAAAGGTGTAGGTCAGATCTCTACTCCAGAAGCTCGTCTTCTGCAAATTCAACCATTTGATAAAAGTATTATTTCAGAAATTGAAAAATCAATAATTAATGCCAATTTAGGATTAAACCCTTCAAATGATGGGAACTTTATTCGTATTCAATTCCCTGCACTTACTGAAGAAAAAAGAAAAGAATTAGTAAAGTCAGTAAAGA
>CAJXHA010000228.1 GCA_913053615.1 uncultured Bacteriovoracaceae bacterium
AACCTCTTAGTATCAAAGTGATGATTATACCTAAAAGTATTACGCCATTCAAAGATCACACTTCTCCATAGCGCCTTATAATTAATGAGGACATCACTTAGATTCTCTACTCTATGGGTAGTATCTTTCCATTGCCATACACCTTGGATATTTTTCCAATCTGAATTGGAGCGATCACCTCTTTGTTGTCCATGACCAATGCCAAATTGCCAACTTTTAGAAAGTTTATAGCGCAGATTCAAAAAGTTTTGTTCCCAATTTCTTTCATCCCAATTAGGAATTCGATCATGAGTAAAGGATACATTTAATCTCTTATACTGAGTTAATAATGAATAAGAAAAAATTGAAGCATCTTCAAAGGACTTGTCACGAGGAGTATTATCTTGAGCAAATAGAAAACAAGGGTAGATCAGAAGTAATAACTTAATCATACTCTTGGTCCAAAGGATCATTATAAGCTTCTTCAATTTTAACTTTATTTTCTAAGTTTTTCTTTGGATCTAAGTTCCAATTTAGCTTTGCAGTCCAAGGAAGGTACTGGGGCTTACTTACTTTTTTACTATCGAGTTTGACTCCCTCACCTTTTTTAACACTTACTTTTTTACCCGAACGGTCTTTTACTTCAACCACACCACTCTCAACACACATCCAAGTATCTTTATCGTTACGGCCATAGCTTACAAAGAAGCGAGTTCCTCTAATGCCCATTACTGCTTGTCTTGTTTTAAAATTAAGTTTGGCCTTCTTATCTTTATTTAGAAAATCAACAAAGACTGCTCCTGTTTGCATTAATAATGAAGTCTCATTTTTTTGAGACTTAGGATTTTCTACTAGTAATTGTGAGTTTGCTTCGACTTTAATCGTCACTCTTTCATTAATTTTAACGATGGCCAATGAGTCTTGCCCTACTCGAATAAGATCCTTTTCAATAATCTGATTATTTTTCTTAATAACCTTAAAGGTTTTCCCATTGCGGATAATTGAAACATTACCTTTTAAGTACTTAAAGTGCCCTTTGGCTTCAGAGTAAAAAGAAATAAGAGAGAGGAGTATAAATAATTTAGTCATAACTAAATTGTAACAGCTTTGAAATTTTAGGCAAAAAAAAGGCCCTTAAATAAGGGCCTAATCTATAAAATTAACTAAATTTTAGTTCTTCTATAACCTTTAGAAACAGTCTTTCTTCTTCTCTTCTCAGCCGCCTCTTGTTTTTCTTTTTCACGGATAGAAGGTTTTTTGTATTCCTGACGAGTTCTATAGTTTTTTACAATGCCGTAGTTATCACAAAGTCTTTTAAACTTTCTGATAGTCTTCTCAGCACCCATCTTTTCATCAACTTTTAGATAGATATTTTGCATACTCATAATTCACCTCCTCCACATAAAGATAAGGCCTGTGAAACACAGGGAAAAGTTAAGAGTGGATAAATTAAAACATTTGCGTTAAAAATGCAATAAAATAGGATACTTTATGAATAATCAGATGGGTTTATTTGGACAAAATGAGAAAAATAATGCGCCGCTTGCATATCGAGCACGCCCTAAAAGCCTTGAAGCATACTTTGGTCAGGCCTCAATCAGAAAGCGCTTAGAAAATATTGACCTTAAATCACCTCCTCATATCGTATTCTTTGGTCCTCCCGGAACTGGAAAAACAACACTTGCAATGATCTTGGCCGAAATGGCGGGATTTGAGTTTTATGATTTTAATGCTGTCCTTGGAGGAGTTAATGATTTACGAGCAATCATTAAAGAGGCCATTCAAAATCAAGAATTAAGTGGAAAAAAAAGTATTATCTTTATTGATGAGATTCACCGTTTTAATAAATCTCAACAAGATGCTCTACTTCCTCACTTAGAAAAAGGTGACTTTATTCTTTTTGGAGCTACTACAGAATACCCTAATACAAGTTTAAATAAGGCATTACTTTCTCGTATTCAAACATGGCGTTTAGAAAAACTAGATGAAGAGGCCTTAAAGTCTATCCTAGAGAATGCTTTAGCATTTACTGAGGGCGAATTATCTTCTGAGCTAATCGACTTGATTGTGGCATCAAATGATGGAGATGCGAGAAATGCTCTTAATCAATTAGAAGTTTTGATCCAAAATCAAGACAAAATTAAAAACCTCTCAACTGAAGAAATAAAAAAGCAGTTTCTCTTCAAAAATCGTGAGTATGATCGAAACTCTAATCGCCATTATGATGTTATCAGTGCCTTTATAAAATCAATTCGTGGCAGTGATACGGATAGTGCTCTTTTATGGTTGGCCATAATGCTTGACGGTGGTGAAGACCCTGTCTTCATTGCTAGGCGTTTAATGATCAGTGCTAGTGAAGACATAGGTAACGCTGATCCAAGGGCATTACAAGTTTGTACTAATGCTCATTATGTTACGACACAAATAGGAATGCCTGAGGCCAGAATTACATTGGCCCAAGCTGTAACATATCTTTGTCATGCCCCTAAGAGCAATGCCAGTTACATGGCAATAAACCAGGCTCTTGCACATGTTAGAGAAAATAAAACTATTGAAGTACCAACTCATTTAAGAAATCATCATCCAGATAAGAAAAACTATAAATATCCCCATAGCTATCCCAATCATTATGTAAATCAGTCCTATTCAGATGGAAATCTACACTTTTATGAATCTTCCGGGCTTGGATATGAAAGAATGATGGATGAAAACCTAAAAAAGATGAAAAGCTAGCTTTACCCATACTATACTTATTGTATAATGAGCACATGATTGAATATGTAATTGCTCATAATCCGGATGATCGTGTTTTAGATCGTGCTAGTAAAATTTTAAATGCAGGTGGCCTAATCTGTGCACCTACTGATACAAATTGGCAAGTTCTCGCCAATCCTTATAAAAAAGAAGGTGTTGAAAAGCTCTACCGATTAAAAGAAGAAGGTCAGGCAAAGCACTTCTCCTTACTTTGTTCTAATATTTCTATGGCGAGTGAACTGGCACATATAAATGACTCTGCCTTTAAACTTTTAAAAAGAATAACACCCGGCCATTATACCTTTATTTTTGAAGCCACTAAAAAAATATCAAAAGTGATCAAAGCCACAAAGACTGATAAAGAAATTGGAATTCGTTTTGTTCCCTCAGCTCTCATTGAAAAGTTAATTGAAGTTCATGGAGAAGCAATAATTAGTACAAATATAGCTCCTCATATGGTGGATAGTCTTGATGATGGAGAAGTCTATAGTTATATGATTGAAGATAAACTCTCTCATATCATTGAGTTAATTATTGACCCAGGTGAAGTAGAGTTCGTAGGAGCAAGTAGTATTCTTAATCTTATGCAAGAAGATGACTTTCACATCATCCGTGAGGGTGCTGGAGATACTTCCTTCTTATAATTACATATTAGCACGAGGCGCTTTGTGAGTCGGTTGAACTTGATCCTGAACACGTGACATATCCTCTTTAGGTGCCACAACAGCAATATCTAAAGTATTAACCATACCACTTTTAGTCTTAATAACTTTCGTTTTAATCTGAATTCCCATTTCATTAATAAAGGCCTTATAACTCTTCATTAAGGGATAAATTCTTTCTTTTATATCGTCATGAGTTGAAGCAACTCCAGAGAATTGTACTCTTACTCCAAGCTTAGAGCTATTAGAATTAACTTTAAATCGATAAGTTAAGTTCTCAAATTCATTTTCTTGCATATTTTTTACAATGGAATCAACTAGCGTAAGAACCATCGCTGCACTACTCTCGTCTTTTCCAGCATGAGATTTTAAGTTTTCTTTAAGCATAAGCATTTGATCAATTGGTTCTTTATTTAATCTTTGTTCATAGATTTTTAATTGTTCATCAAGGCTTAGTATATTCTTAATGATATTTTCTTTTCTTACTTTTATTGCTTTAAGGGCACTTGCAGTTTCAGAGTTTTCACTTTGATAGCGTTCTTTTTTATCCATCATAATATTAAGCTTGGCTTCTAGCTCATGCAGCTCTTTAACTTTTTCATTATAACGGCTTTGAATAGAGAGATGACTTAGTTCTAAGTTATTTAGGTCTCTAGATAATTGCTCAGAAAATTTTTGAGCATGATTTTTTTGAATAATTTTTTCTTCTATACGCTGACTTAGTTCTACATTTTGAGCATTTAATTTTTTTATTTGAGATTGAATGGTTGATACTGTTTTATAAACAGCTTTTTGCTCCATAACAGCTTTAGTATGCTGTCCTTTAAGCTCCCCATTTCTTCTTTTTAATTGGTCAATCTTTTCAAGGTAATCGGCTTTGCTCATTATATTTTTTTGCATATAAAACTCCTAGAACCATTGTCCCAGAAGTCTAAAGTGCTTTGTAGTAGGCAATTTATTAGGGTTCAGTATAGATATTTAAGGCCTGACCATACCCATTGGCCTCACGGACTTTTGGGTTCAATCTAGGAGTGGCAGAACTTCCTGAAATCTGGTTAGTTGAACCTAAGTACATATAGTACAAGTAATCTAGTCGGTTTTCTTCATTAATAGCACTATGGTTTGCCTCAACAGTTTTAAGCAGGTCCATTTTTGCTTTGAGAGCATACATGGTAGCAATAGCTGAGTTCTTTGGTTCGCTTAGATTACTCTGCTTAATATCGGGATAACTTTCATTTAAAAACTCTCGTACATTTTTTATTTGAGTATTTCCACGACTATTATTATTTGGATCTGTCTGAATAGGAATAACTGTTCCTGGATAAACAGGAATAAAACTAACCTCCCCTTTCAACATAGAAACTGTTAATTGTCCTAGGGCCGACTCTTTAAACTTATAAGAATTCCATAACCCGAATAAGCGACTATCACCTTGACCAAAACTACTCTCAGTTCCCATAATCCCAAAGGCCAGTTTTACTAATTGATCATATTCATCATTAGTCAGATTAAGATCTTCCATAATTTGTCTTTTTTCTGCTTCTAAAGTATTTAAAAACTCTCTTGTTTCAGGTGTATTATATCGAGGATCATTTAATTCAATCTCAATTTTTTTAGCATCTATTCTTTGCGCCATTGATAAGTGATAATCACTAGTTCTTTGCTCATGATCAAAGTCAGAGCTAGGAATGAGTTGTAAATCACCTTCAATCACCTTAAAACGTAATTGATCAGTTTCAGGTAATACAATAAATGGACAACCAGCTTGTACATAGGTTTCATGATAATAACTCTTATCTGGTTCAGGTATTTCAATATTTCCATTACTCTGTCTTGGATTTAATAAAACTTCTGCACTAGATTTATCTGTCCCGGTAATCCCCATCGCAATATTCTGGCTTGGTCCCTCTTGTGCGGGATGGGCAAGGTTTATTCTTCCTTCATGAACATTTGAGAATGTATACTCCCCTGAACCGGTACGATTATTTGTGGTTGTAAATGAACTATCTCGATACCTAGTTCTTTGATCTCCAACTTCTACCCCTAA
>CAJXHA010000229.1 GCA_913053615.1 uncultured Bacteriovoracaceae bacterium
ATGATCTCTTTATTAAATTTGGTGGACATAAAGCCGCTTGTGGACTTTCGATGCCAAAAGAGAATTTATACAAATTAAAAGACAGGCTTAAAGCTGCATTAAAGGATGTTCCAGAAATTATTCGTACCAATCAAGATTATTTTGATGCAGAGATTTCTTTCCAAGATATATCCCCTAGTCTTGTGCGTGAATTTGATAAAATGGAACCTTTTGGAATGGGTAATGAAAGACCATTATTGCGTATGCGTGATGCAAAGATCGATTCATTCACTCTCTTAAAAGATATTCATGTTAAATGGTTCTTTAATAGTCCAAAGACTAAGAATAAAATTCAAGGAATTAGTTTCTTTTATATTGGAAAGTGGAATACCCCTAGTCCTGAAGAATTATTTCAATATCAAAAAGATGGTGAGCTTATGATTTATTTTCGTTTAGGAATAAATCGTTTCCGTGGCAATGAAACAATTCAATTAATGGTTGAGAAGATCACGAAAATCTAAAAATGGAAAAAGAACAATATCTACTAACCATAGAATACTTAGGCTTTCGCTTTCATGGTTTTCAAAAGCAAACTAATGCTAAAACGGTCCAAGAATTCTTGGATAAAACCATAAACTATGTCCTCGAGTCACAACAATTTAAAACTTTTAGCTCATCTCGTACGGACACAATGGTTAGTGCTCATAAAATGCTGGTACTACTGCAAACTCGTGGAAAAATTGAAAAGGAAAATTTTCTCGAAGAACTTAATCAAAATCTCCCAACAGATATAAGAGCACTTGAGTTTAAATACCATCCTGAGAAAATCAATATCATTGGGGATGTTAAAGAAAAAACATATCATTATTACTTTAGCATTGGAGATAAGATCAATCCCATGGCAGCCCCCTTTATGCATAACTTTCAAATGGAGCTCGACTTAGATTTAATGCAAAAGGCATGCAAAGAATTTCTCGGCGTAAAAAACTACTTTCATTATTGCTATAAAGGTACAGAAGAAAAAGACTATCAAAGAGAATTAGTCGAAGTTCAGATCTATGAAAATGATATTATCAATGCCAATTTTTTTCCTGAAAAAAGTTATTATTTAAAAGTTAGAGGTAAAGGTTTCTTACGTCATCAAATTAGATTGATGATGGGAGCTCTTGTTAATGTTGCTTGTAGGGAGATTAGTCTAGAAGAATTATCTGAGTCTTTAAAAGACAACTACCGGGGCAAGAAAGTTAACTTTATTGCCCCCGCAGCTGGTTTAGTTTTATACGATATTAGTTTTTAAATTGATTAAGGTTGCTCTCTGTGAATTTCAACTTTTTCCATAACAACATCTTCTACAGGCCTATCCATTGCACCTGTTGCAACAGCAGCAATTGAATCAATAACATCCATGCCTTTAGTAACTTGACCAAAAACAGTATGTCTTCCATCAAGGTGTGGAGTTGCACCAAGGGTAATAAAGAATTGTGAACCATTTGTCCCTGGACCAGCATTTGCCATTGATAAAATACCTTTATCTTTATGACGTAGATCTCTTACGCACTCATCCTTAAAGCGGTAACCAGGGCCTCCACGACCACTTCCTTCAGGACATCCACCCTGAATAACAAATCCACTGATAATTCTATGAAAAGTAAGGCCATCATAAAAAGGTCCTTCTTTAACTGTCTCTTGTCTTCCCTCAGCAAGGTTTACAAAATTCCAAACTGTCTCAGGGCATTCTTTTGCATAAAGCTCTACTTGAAAACTTCCTAAATTAGTATGAAAGCTAGCATAGATTCTATCTAAATCTTCTTTATAATCACTTTTCTCAAAGCTTGGTCCACCGAACATAAATTCTCCTTCTTTATCTTTTTATAAAATTCATTTTGCCCTTAAAGTGATCAGGTCTATAAGGTGCAAAGAGATTAATCTTTTTATCATTTAATATTTTTTCAAAATTCAGACTGAACATAGTTCCAAGTTCAAAACTTTCTCCATATGGAGCAAACATTTCAGAGCCTATATAACGAACTCCGAATTGGTCGAGCTTATTTTTTATAACATACTCTTCAATCTCAAAACTATCCAGACAACTTGAAACTAAGATAGGAAAGCCACTAAGTACTTGCTCGTTATTTAAGATACTTTTAATACTTTGCTTTTTATTTAAATAGGGATCAATCCAAATCAAAGAAACATTCTTATAATTAGGAACTAAAAAGTCGCGACTTCCTCCAATCAACAGTTGGTAAGCATTATTAAAAATATAAGCTTCATCTTTTAAATACAAAGGAGCTGTTGGATTATTCTTTTTAAATTGAGTAAGTTTTCGATTAAACATATTTTGAAAGTGAATTATCTCATCATATGTTAGTGAGTAGCTTTTTCTAAGGTTTTCAAAATTTAAATACCTCAAAGTATTTGTTCTTCTACAAGCAGCTAAAACAGAGAAGTTTGCCCACACAGGCAGCTCTGGCAAGAAGTATTGTTCAATACCAGCACCTTGATATACATATTCAGGATTCTTATTACTTGATGCAGAATCAACAGCAGTTGAACAACTTGAAAGAATTCCTAAAGATAAAAGTAAAAATAAAAAGAGGGTTAATTTCATAACCCTCCTAACTTATCAAAAAATAGATAAAAAATCTCTATGAATTAAAGAAAGTAAACCTTACTCTCACCTTTATCTACGCAAGAGAACTCAGCAAACTTATAAATAAATTCAATGAATGGCACAAACGCCTGAAAGCTTGGAAGGCTTTTATCAAACTCTCCCCCATAACGCATATAAGCATTCCCTTTCTCATCGATATATTCTTGAGCATGTTTTACATTAACTACGATTGGTAAGAAGTCATCTTCTGTAAAATAAACACGTAGTGTTACATCTTCACCAGACTTAAAATTATTCTGTGAGTTTTGTACAAATGGAGCTTGAAATTGACACCCATCTCTTGAGATATCAACTAATGATACCGTATATTTCGTACCGTTTTCATCAACTTCTACATAAGATCCCAGAAATTCACTGAATAAAACCCTCTCAAAGTTCCTCTTACGCTTCTCGATAGAACTTTTTCTCTTTTCTTCAAAACTAATAACTTTAGACATGGAATCTCCTTTAATCATCTTAACATCTTTTCGGATTCCTATTTTGAGTCTTTAAATTTTTCCCCTATCTTGTTTAATGGGAAAGAATTTGCTTGTTTAATAGAATTTTAGTGACTTAAGTGCTAGTATTTGCCCTATGAGTACGGAAATTGATAAGAAATTAGAACAATATTTATTTGATTTAGAGAAATCAATCTCGGATTTTCCTCCAAGCTTAAAAGCAAAAGTCATCTCGGAGATAAACCAACATATTCACGAAGCTCGTGAAAAGTTTCCGGATAAGTCAGTTGCTCAAATACTTGATGATCTAGGTCCGGCAACAAAGGTGGCCAATCACTATCGACTAGATAGTGGCTTTAAAACATTTAAGCCCAATAAGCATCCTTTTTGGAAATACTTCACCATTATCTTCCTTGGTTCTATTTTAATTTTTTCTATATCAATTGGAATTCTTGTTTGGCGTTTTACACCTGTCATTAAAATCGATGAAGAGAACCAAAGATTTATGCTCTTTGGAGGACTAGTGGATATAAATGGTAAAAGTGGAAAAGTTAAATTCTTTGATCAATACAAATTTGTTGAAAATAAATACACCAATGAATTTGAAGGCACTTATACTATGCAAGATACTCAAGATGAAATCCTTATTAATTTCAATGCAGGAAAAATGGATCTCATTAATAGTCCAGATCGTAATATAAAGTGGCTATGTAAACTTGAACAAGCTCCTACCCAAGATATCGTTTCATTAAAAAATGATTCGATTAAACTTAAACTTGATGACTTTGGAAACGGAAGTTGTGTTATTGAAGTACCAATGAATGCGAAAGTTCAACTTGATGGCCTTGAAGGTGAAGTCACCATTAAAGAGCCTGAGTATGATATTTTTGTTGATATGGAAAATGGTGCCATTAACTTTATCCATGCACCAAATGTAGAGTATCAATACTCACTTAGACTACAAAATGGACCAAAAGCACGGTTCCCAGACAATTCAAATAATCCAAATGCATACGAGATACAATTAGAATTAGAAAACGGAAATCTTAATTACCAATAAATTAGGAGTCATTTATGGGAAGCGATTTAGACTTAAAACATGTAGGTGCTCAATACGAAAGAGTTGCACTAGAAGAAAAAGATCTTCCCTACCAACCAGTTGACCTTTTAACTGATTGGTTTTCCAAAGCAGTTGAATCTAAAATTCCTTACGCCAATGCGGCCACTCTTAGTACCATTAATCAAGATGGTTACCCAAGTAGCCGTGTTATCCTAATAAAAGAAATTAAAGAAGGACAAGTGATCTTCTTTACCAATTATAATTCAGAGAAAGCACAAGCAATTAGTCATAATCCTAAAGTAAGCATTAATATTTACTGGAAAGAATTAGATCGACAAATTCGTATCAATGGAAGTGCTGCTAAGATAACTCCCCGTGAGAGTGAAGAGTACTTTCAATCAAGACCTTATGAAAGCCAAATTAGTGCAACTATCTCTGATCAAAGTTCAGTTGTAACAAGAGACGAACTTGAGCGCTTAACAGATGAGTTAAAGTTAAAATACCCTAATGCCCCTCTACCATGTCCAAGTTATTGGGGAGGATATGAAGTGAGTATGCATCAAATAGAATTCTGGCAAGGTAGACCTAATCGTTTGCATGATCGATTTCGTTATGAACTTACAGATAAGTGGGAAGTGAAAAGACTTGCTCCTTAATTTCTAAGTTTTCTTTTCAAACTCGAATAAAGACTGAGAACTCCAACTAAGAAAAAGAACAAAATAATAACAAGTCCAAAAAAGTGTCTATTCATTCTTGGTGTAAAAAAGTTTATAAACTCTGGCCAACGATTAATATCAAAAAGAATTGCTAATACTTTATCCTTAAAATCTAAAGTTTGCTCTCCCCAAAAAAACATTAATAACGTACTTATTAAAATAAAGTACACAACTGAGATAATAAAAGCGATTCCTTCATGTTTTTGATTAATCGCCTTTATCTCATGATTAGTATAAAAAACTTTCTTATCCTTTAAATCTTCTCGAGAAAAAAGTTTTTCCTTATTAAAATCAAAATCGATTGATTTCTTTTTTAATTTACTTTTAGCTTTTTTGGCTTTCAGACAGATACTCACTCCAGCAAATACCATCATCACCAAAGGTACGATATCAAATAAATCAAGTTGAAATCCTTTAGGGTTAGTCACTGATTTATATAAATTATAAAAACCAAAACCTAAAGCACCAAGCCCCATCAAAGTAAAAGCATAGGCAAAAATATTATTCACACCACCAGGTAAGAAAATATATTCTGGCCCTTTAGGGTGAGAAAGT
>CAJXHA010000230.1 GCA_913053615.1 uncultured Bacteriovoracaceae bacterium
CTGGGTTTGTTCCTTTTCCTCTAAGAGAGACAGTGCTCCTAGTTGTAATGTTTTCTCCACATTTATAAGTGGCATTGGAGCATTCAGATAGCGAACTATTGGCTGCTTTCCTGTCATTTCCACATTCTTCTTTGAAAACTCTTCTAAACGAGTAACGAGAGTAAGAGGGACAGCATAAATACGATTATCATTTAATCTAAATAAGATATTTTCTTGTTCTTCGCCGATATCATCTGAATGAACAGTCTCCACCGATTGTTGAATATCTTCAGTTCTCTTTTCTCTATCTGAAGAAAATTGATTTAAAAATCCAAGAGCATCTAAAATTAAGGCAACTTTACCATCACCCATAATCGTTGCACCACCAAATATACTAAGATTTTTAAATGCATTATTTAAAGGTTTTACTACAATTTCTTCAGTGTCTAAGATCTCATCCACAATAATACCAAAGTCATGTCCTTCTGCTGAAAGGATTGCTATATTTTCAGACTCTAAAGTTTCTAATGTAGATTTATTCTGAGAGTTTTTCTGAGAAGTATTGGTAAAACTTGTATCCACAGAATGAGCTAGCTTCTTAGTTCTCTCATTCACTTCATTTAAATTAAGCACATCATTTAAGCGAAATACAGGAGTTAAATTACCTCTTAATTTTAAAAACTCACTACCTTGAACTTGAACAATTTGAGCTTTCTCTTCATCCGTTTCAAGTCTTACTAATTCCACAAGGTTTAATTGTGGAATTGCAAATGATTCCCCTAAACTCTTAACAATTAAAGCTGGAACAATAGCGAGAGTTAATGGAATTTTTAATTTAAATGTCGTTCCCTCACCTTCTTTAGAACTAAGACTTACAGAACCACCAATTTTTTCAATATTGGTTTTCACAACATCCATACCAACACCACGACCTGAGATATTAGTAATTTTTTCTGCTGTCGAAAAGCCTGGTGAGAAGATCATTCCAAATACTTGTTGGTCAGATAAACCACTAGCATTCTCTGCCTTTATAATTCCCTTCTCTATTGCTTTATCTAAAATTCTAGCTCGATTTAGTCCTTTACCATCATCAGAGATCTCAATTGTGACTTGTCCTGATTCGTTATAGGCCTTAATACTTAAAGTACCCAGCTCATTCTTACCATTAGCAACACGCTCACTCGCAACCTCTAAACCATGATCACAAGAGTTTCTAACAATGTGAACTAATGGATCTTTGATTGCTTCAATAAGTGTCTTATCTAGCTCTGTATCTTGTCCTGATAATTTAAGTTGAATTTTCTTATCTGTGCTTCTGGCAAAGTCTCTAACCAGTCTTTCAAACTTAGTTAATACACTTCCAATCGGCTGCATACGTGTACTCATAACATCTGATTGCAATTCAGAAGTAATGGTATTTAATTGTAACGCTAAACGGCTTAGTTCTGAGTTATTATTATTGTTTGAGAATTGTAAAATTTGATTTCTATTAAGTACTAATTCTCCAACAGTGTTCATAATCTTATCTAGAATATTAACATTAACCCTTACAACACTATCTGCAATAGACTTTTTAGATGCATCATCTCCCCCCTCACTGGCAGGACTGGTATTTGCAATTTCTTTTGGTGCTTTTGCCCCAGTCGCTTTAACTGGCTCTTTAGGTGTTTCCATCTTTGGCTTTTCTGCTATCGGCTTTTCTGCTATCGACTTTTCTGGGACACTTGCAGTTTCTACTGGAGCTTCTTTCACTTCTTTTGCTGGAGCTGCTTGTCCCTTGGCCTCTGCTTCTAATTCAGCCAGAATACTTGGATCAATTGAACCATCGGCAGCAAGTTCACGTAGAGAATCTAAAGCGGCTTGATTAAACTCCCCTTCATCTTCACTGGTCTCATTACTTTCTTCAGAACTTGTACCACCAAGATCACTTATAGCATCTTGACTTAATTTTCCTTCATTAATTAATTCTTGCATTGATTCTAGAGCGGCAGCACTTATGGAATCATCTGTATCTTCATCAGTATTACTTGCTTTGTCTTCTTCTCTCGTATTATCTATTGCTTCACTTGATTCTTTATGTGAGGCAATCATATCTTGCATATCATCTTCATCATCAAAAGCATCTTCTACTTCATCAGTTGTATCCTCTTGTGCATCTGCATCAGTTAAAGAGAGTTCATCTTCTTTTAAGAGACTATCTAAAACCTTAGTGATTCCTGAAATATCACTATCACCTTCAGAGTTATTATCTTCAATTGATTTTAAAATGGCATTACAGATATCAAATGATTGAAAGAGTGTATCAATGATACCAGAGTTAATTTTCTTATCACCTTCTCTAATAGCATCTAATAAGTTTTCACTTGAGTGAGTAAGTTCTTGCAACTTTTTATACCCAAGAAAACTCGCACTTCCTTTCATCGTGTGTACGGTACGGTAGATTTTATTAAGTAAATCTTTATCATCAGGGTTTTTCTCAATGGTAGTTAAGTCCTCTGTGATTGATGAAAGATTCTCAAAAGATTCTACTAAAAATTCATTCTTTAAAGCGTCATTATCCATAATTTTATTCCTCTATATTTATGAATATTTTATCTGTAATTTTATAAATTTAAAGTATTTAAAATGAGGAAAATGTCTCTCTATCCCCTCTATAACTTAAGAGGCTTAAGAAGTAATTTATTCAGGCTTTGTCCGCTTAAAAAGTACTTCTTTTCAAAGGGAGTCATTGGAATTTTGGGTCTTAGCTGATAAAACTCATGGTTATACTTAAAATACTCAGCCGAATAAGAAAACTCAATTAAGAATCTCCCCCAATTACTCCTAACTTCGATCGTACTTTTCAGAGCAAATAAATAAGGTATCACATTATTTAAGTAGACTCTCTTCTTTGCATTCTTCTTTTTTGGCCAAGGATTTGGGTAGAGAATATATTGTTTTTCAATTTTAAAGTCATAGTCTTTTACTAAGTCTGATAGCATCAGATAAAAATCAAAGATATCAGCTTGAAAGAGTAATAAATTTTTAGGATTTTGCTTTTTAAAACTATTTTGTCTTTGCAGACGTTTTAAACTCTTATCAAAACCAATGATTAAGAAATCTGGATATTTTTCACTCAGTTTATAGGTACTTTCACCAACGCCGCAAAAACAATCAATAATTAAACGCTTATTTCCATGGGCCATAATTTTTTGAGAAATGTTATCAATATAGTCTGATACAGGCTTGTGATTATCCCCTTTGTACTTAGCAAGTACTTTGTGAATGTCCTCTTTACTTAATAATTTGTAATCAGTAATTGGCTTAGAGTTCATCTGCATATAATTTCTTTAAAAAACTAGGTACAACTTCTGAGGCCTTACCTTGAATAGATAGATCATAATATGAGGACATTTGAGTTGGTTCTAAGTTTAACTCAACACAAAGACCGTGGTTCTCTTTAACAATTTGAAAAAACTGAGCAGCTGGATAAACTTGTGAAGAGGTTCCTATGGCGATAAATAACTCTGTATCTACAAGATGCTGATAAATTCTTTGCGCCCCTTTAATCTCTTCTCCAAACCAAACGATATCTGGACGCCAACTCAGGTAGTCTTTTTCTAAAATATCCTCTTCCCAATACTTTATTTCATTGGTTTTAGTATTTCTAATTTTTCTCAACTCTCCATGCATATGAATAATGTTCTTACTTCCTGCCCTTTCATGTAAGTCATCCACATTTTGGGTGATAATAAGTACATCTTTTTGCTCTAACTTCTCTAAGTCAGCGATGGCCAAATGAGCGGCATTCGCTTGCACTTCTTTTAATTGCCTTCTTCTTAGATTATAAAAGTTTTGTACCAGTTCAGGATTCTTCTGATACCCCCCAGGACTTGCAACTTCTTCAATAGGATGATTTTCCCATAGGCCATTTGCATCTCTAAAAGTTTTAATCCCAGACTCTTGGCTCAGACCTGCTCCAGAGAGAATTGTAATCTTTTTTAATTCATGTAACTCTTTCATCTTGTTATTATTTTTTAAAGTTTCTTCTAACTATTTTTTGTCTTTCATGTTAAAGCTATGATGCTTATAATAAGTATAAACCTTGAGTGGATTAATTGAAAGTTTGTTATGGATAATACACCTGCAATTAAACAAAAAATACGCTTTATCATGCTCATTGCAAAAGCACTGCATCGCTATGGTGCCAGTGCGGATAGAATTGAAAATGCCCTGCAAGTGATTTCAGAAAAGCTCAAGATCGAAGCAAGTTACTTCTCGCTCCCAACCTCTATTATGGGGAACTTTAAGGTTTCTGATGATGACGAGTTTACCCGTATGGAAAGGCTGGATCCAGGTAAAATTAATCTTGAGAAATTATACTATGCTGATAAAACAGTCGACGATGTGATTGATGAAAAAATATCCGTTGCTGATGGGATTCAAAGATTACAATTTATCATTGATAAAAAACCACTACACTCTGATTTTTCTACCATCATTAGTCTTATTATATTGGCCTCTAATATTTCATTGGTTCTTGGTGGGAATCTCTTTGACTCACTATTAGCAGGATTTCTAGGACTAGTTTTGGGAATTTTTAATTCAGAGGTCAAAATTGAACGCTTTGATACTATCTCTGAGGCCCTCATGGCCTTTACAGTGGCCTTTACCTCTTTCTCCTTTAGCTCTTTTTATAGTGGAATGCACCCAAATATAATTATCCTATCAACGCTTATTTACTTTGTTCCAGGGCTTAGTTTAACCATGGCCATTGGAGAGATTTCTTCACAAAATCTAACTGCCGGAACGGCCAGACTTATGGGAGCATTGGTTATTCTCTTAAAATTGGCCTTTGGTACTTATCTTGGGAGTATTTTAGCTCATTACTTCTTTATTCCTCAGGGAGCAGATTTTGAAACCACTCATGAACTTGTAAAGTTTATGGCCCTTTTATTTATAAGCTTTTCCTTTGTGATTAGCTTTCAGGCAAGATGGCAAGAGACAATCTGGATAATACTTGCTGGAACCACCACCTTTTATATTAATAGTTATGTTATCTCTCAATTAGGTCAAACTGCTGCCACACTCATTACGGGAACATATATTGGAGCTGGCTCTAATCTCTATGCTAGGGCCTTAAATCGCCCTTCCATGATTGCTTCACTACCCGCGATTATCCTCTTAGTTCCTGGCTCAATTGGATTTAAAGGTCTAGAATTTTTATTTAGTCAAAATACCGTCGATGGGATTAATACCCTCTTTAATACCATTACAATAGGTCTCGCCTTGGTAGCTGGAACCTATTTTGGAAACCTTATTATTCGCCCTAAACGCTCTTTATAAAATCTTAACTAAAAGCTAACACACATCTGTTCTTAGTTTTGATATTGTCGCTGCATATTAAGGAGATTTTATGGAAACACAAACACAAAAAAGCGTAGCGGCTAAGAACAA
>CAJXHA010000231.1 GCA_913053615.1 uncultured Bacteriovoracaceae bacterium
GCCATACTCATACACATCTGAGTCCAAGTCTTATTTCTCTTAGACGGTCTTATATCTAGTGCATGTGCAAAGAATTCACGAAAATTATTATTTGATTCAAGGGCCTCTAGATCATTTAGTGTATAAAGCTGTCTCGGTGCAGCAAGTACAACTTGGGTAAATATGAATAAGTGTAAAAAAAACTTCAAATAATCATCCTTGATATCTAAGCTAATTGTAACTTTGGCAGTGTTTTTTTGTCAATTTTTTGGGTTTTAATAACCTCACACTTAATGTAAATTGGTGCCTTAATTAAAGGAATATTATGAGTTATTTTCACAAGTTAGTTGTTAATGAAATTACTTCTCCAAATAAAGGTGGGGAAAAGAAATGGAAGGTTCATTATTATGAACAATACCAGGATATTTTATTTGGAGAAAAGAATTTAAATGAGATTCAGACCTTAATTAGCTTTGCTGAAAATGAGCCTAAGGAATTTAAATGGCCTTTAAATCTGCCTGGTTTTCAATTTATTTGTGGTGTTTTTCCTAATGATTGTGAAATATATATTGGAACAAAGAATTTAAGTTATGAATTAAACCTAATCGATTACTATCAATTTAGTAAAAGAGAGGGAGAGCTAAGTGACCTCATTGATCATACTCAAAAAATTGCTCAAATTCCTCTAGAGGATTCACCTCTTGTAATTGATTATATTTCTAAAAAGCATGATCTGCCATTCTTTGAAGACATGAAATATAAAACACTCATGGCCAAGACTGATGATCTTGCAAAAGATCTTTCTGTTCATCTTAAATCCTATAAGCAGAGTTTCTTTGAAAAATTCTCAGACTTTGGACTTGATTTAACAGCTAATTATGAATTGATTCGTATCCACTTGCTTAAGTTCTTGGCCATTCTTCCTTGTTTGGATCACGATAAAGATGGTGATGAAGTAAAAAGAACTTTTCGAGAGGCAATAAAAAGACTTATTCGCGATAATCACATTGCTGATTTAAAGGGTCTAAAAGGTCAGCAAAGGGCCTTACCTAATTATTATATATTATTATTTAAAATGGTTTTAAGTATCACAAAGCTCATAAATGCAAAATTCTTGGCCTTTATGATTCGTAAATCAGTCTCTATCATGGCCACTAGATTTATTGCTGGTGTTGATATTGAAAAAGCCCAATCGTCTTTAGAGGGGCTTTTAAAATCTAATAGAGATGCAACTTTAGATCAATTAGGTGAATTAGTTGTTTCTCAAAAAGAAGCTGATCAATACTTAGAGCGAGTTCTTAATATTATTGATGGTATTAATAAGCATATTAAGAAAGGAGCTCGAAATAGTGCTGGAATAAATAAAGCACATATTTCAATTAAAGTGACGGCCCTTTGTCATGATTTCAAGTCACAAGATTTTGATTTCATCTATCAGCAAATTGCTCCTCGTCTTAAAAAGATTCTTATCAGAGCAAAAGAAGAAGAAGTATTTATTAATATCGATGCTGAACATTACCATGTAAGGGATCAGGTATTTGAGATTTATAAGAAAGTTTTATTAGAGACTGAAGAATTAAAAGATTATAAAGACACTGGTATTGTGGTGCAAGCTTATCTCAGAGATGCTTATGAGCATCTAAATGATATCATTGAGCTTGCTAAAACTCGTGGCCTTATTATGCCTATTAGATTAGTAAAAGGTGCCTATTGGGATGCTGAGACTATTGAGGCAGATGCACATAATTATGAAGCACCTCAATTTTTAAATAAAGAAGAAACAGATATTTATTTTAGGCAAATGGCCTATCTGACTTTAAGAAATGGTGATCATATTCAATTGGCATTAGCTAGTCATAATATTCAAGATCATGCCTTTGTTGAAACTCTACGAAGTGAATTATTTCCAAACTCACCAGTGATAGAGCATCAATGTCTTCATATGACCTATGAGGCATTAAGTATGGGAATGGCGAAAATGAATTGGGCAGTAAGAAATTATATTCCAATTGGTGACCTACTTATTGGTATGGCCTATTTGGTAAGAAGAATCATGGAAAACTCTTCACAAGTAGGTGTTCTCACTATTATGCGCTCTCACAATAAGGCGATTACTTATAAGAGTCCGCTAGAACTCCTTACTCATAAAAGAGAAAATAGAGAGCTTATCTTTGATAGCTCTTTAAAGCATATTGCCAGAGACTTTAAAAATGTTTATCCCATTCGCACTTATAAAGAGAAAGAACTAAAGCTTATTGATGATAGGCTTAAAAAAGATTTATCACATTATAAAGGTCTTACTCTTGATATAACAGATAAAGAACTAGTTAGTATTTCTTCTTCAATGCCAAGTCTTAAGCTTGGAAGCCTATTACAAGACTCTAAGGAGACAATTGAAGAAAAAATTAATCGCCTCTTTAAAGGTTATATGGAAAATCAATGGAAAGATAACCTTGCCACAGATCGTTTTAGTGCTTTATCCATGTTATCTGAGCTCTTATTAATTCATAGAGTGAGGCTAGTAAGTTTAATTATGCTTGAAGCCGGTAAGAGTATAGATGAAGCTGTTGCCGATGTTGATGAAGCAATTGATTTTATAAATTTCTATGTTCGTGAAGAAATTAATTTAATTAAAAAATTCGGGTACTTTCATTCAAAAGGTGTTTTTGGTGTTATTGCACCATGGAACTTCCCTTTAGCTATACCTGTGGGGATGACTGTTGCAGCACTTGTAACAGGTAATAGTGTTATTTTAAAACCAAGTGAGAACACTCCATTGATCTGTCATGAGTTTTTAAAGCTTGCTCGTCAATGTGGTATTGGTGAGGATATTTTTGATTTGGCCATTGGTGATGGAGAAATTGGAAAACATATTGTTAATCATAAGCTGGTTAACGGGGTTGTCTTTACTGGCTCAAGACGTGTCGGAGAAGAAATTTATCAAAAACTATCGGCCTCTTTTATTGATGAAAGCTATAAACTCCATCCAGAATCAAAAACAATTATTACTGAAATGGGTGGAAAGAATGCAATTGTTGTGACTAATAACTGTGAACTTGATGAAACAGTAGCGGGTATTTTATATTCTGCTTTTGCACATGCGGGACAAAAGTGTTCGGCCTGTTCACGTATAATTATTGATGAGCAAATTAAAGATGCGTTCTTAGATCGTTTTATAAGTGCTTTAAATGACCTAGAAGTTGGAGACTCACTTCAGTACAGAACAACTGTCAATCCACTTATCACTCTAAAAGATAAAGAGAGAGTAAAATCAATTGCAAAAGAAATTCGAGAGAACTTAAAAGCACATCAAAAAATACATGTGGATCGTACAGATGAAGAGTATGAATCTTTCGCTGTAGGCCCTATGTTAGTTGAAGTTAGTTCAGAGGACGCATTTGATAAGAATAGCTATGCTTGTAATGAGATCTTTGGACCAATTATTCACTTAATTCCGTATAAAGATTTAGATCAAGCGATTGAGATCTTCAATGCCACTGATTACGCTCTCACTGGCGGTATCTTTGCTCAATCACAAGATGATATTGACTATCTTGTAGAGGGGCTTTTGGCCGGAAATATCTATATTAATCGACCTAACACAGGAGCAAGAGTTGCTATTGAACCTTTTGGTGGCTTTAAAATGAGTGGAACAGGTCCAAAGGCAGGTAGTAAGGCCTATTTAAGACCATTTCATATGATGCAAAAAATTAAGCGTGATGAGTTTAAAACCTTTAAGAGCAATGTGAAGAAAGATGACCAATTTAAAACAGTTAGAGTCTCACGTCTAAATACAACCTATCGAATGTTAAAGCTAAAAGAATTCGTTAAAATGGTTTTAAATCGTTATGAGATTTTCTTTCATAGTATCGATGAATTAGGCAAGGATGCACTTTATGATCTCGTTGAGTACATTGAAGAGGGACAAGCAGATTTAAGTGAAAGAGAATTTCCAAATAGAGATATTCCTGGACAAATTTCTTATGACAAAAAAGACCTATCTCTAGGTGTTGGTTTAATTATTACTACAGGTGAAAAACTTGATTTACAGCATTTTCTCACTTTTGTTTTCAATCTGATTGTGGGTAATGGTGTTAATGTTATTTGCTTAGATGATAAAGGTTATAAGGCCTGGGAGAATATTGTTAATACTGCTTATATTGCTGGTATATCTGCATATAATGTTAACGTTATGCGCTTTAGTACTGAGAAGCTTAAAGTTGTGCTAAGAGAAGAAATCTATGATTTTGTTTACTTTGATAAACATATTGATGGATTAAGTGAGCTTATGAGTATTGCTCTTAAAAATAGAAATGATCAGCGACTTAAGAAAATCTTACTTTCAGAAGAATGGGAAGACTGGGATGATTATGACTCTTTTATTGAAAAGCTGACTATATCACGCAGTTATGCCATTAATACCATGAGGCACGGAGCCCCAATGGAGATAAGTTTATAGTTGAGTGGTAAAGTCTGCCTAAACATAATTTAGTTGTATTTCATAAATAAAATACGCTATAATTAGGCTAGGAGGCGATCATGGAAGATTTAAGATCTATTTTAACATCACATCATTCTAAAAACTCGCCAGCTAATGCAACGAATGAGTACTTAAAAGAAAGGCATGCCACAACCTCAGAGATTCCTGACTTATTCTTTGATGAGATTCTTGTTGATCACAAACTTAATCGCATAGAGATTCTTTTATTAATGTATCTATATCGTTTAACTTGGTGCAAGCCAAATCTGCATCGTAAGTATGGAATTGCTCCCATTATATCACATAGTGAACTAGCGACTAATTTAGACATAACCATAGAGACATTACATCAAGGTATAAGAAGCTTGGAGTCTTTTAAATTCATAGAGACCATTAGGGCAGGACAATACTTTGTTCGTAAATACTTTACTGAAGAGAATGATAAGCTCTATGGTCAAACCTATGATAATTTTCTATAAAGCTTAGGTGAATAAAAATTTATCTAAACGAATAGCTAGCATTATTAATCTCACTAGTGCCAATGAATATATCTATGATCTTTGTTGTGATCATGGTGAAATTGGTTTAGGTATCTACGAAAAATTTAAAACAAACCCAGAATTTAAAGAACTCATTTTCAATGATCAAGTTAGTAGTATCTGTTCTAAACTAAAAGATAAGATTACTAGCATATATTCGTATATTCCCATGAATATAAATATCCAAGAAGGACCTTGTGGATTAATAAATTTTAAAGAAAATTCAACAATTATTATAGTCGGAGTAGGCTATGACACAGTAAAGAGTATATTAGATAAACTTCCCAAGCACGCAGAACTCATTATATCTAGTCATACAAAACCATTAGAAATGCGCCAGCTCTTATCTTCAAAACTAAAATTAAAAGAAGAGTTGCTTGTATATGAAAATAAGCAATTTTATGAAATTTTAA
>CAJXHA010000232.1 GCA_913053615.1 uncultured Bacteriovoracaceae bacterium
AAGGAAGGGATAAGTTCAAGCTCCTCGCTCTGGCATATAATCGTTGAAGTTGATCTCTTGGGGTGTGGTCCCCGGGCAAATGATGTAAATTCATCACTTGCTCCCTTCCTAACGCCATTATAGCACTGCAAAAATAATTATTCAATTTATTAAAACTCTAAAGCTCGAAAGCGAGTCTGTTTATAGGCCTGAGAAAGAGAATAGAGAAAAAAGAGCATATGAGAATTGGTATTATCAAATAGATTTTCAACTTGTCCTGCCACTAAGAATGCAATGATATAACTTGCCATGGCCCATCCAAACGAATCCCCAATACTCACCATTTCAAAAAACCAAATGAGAAAGAAAACTAATAAAAAGACAATTCCTAATACTCCAAAACTTGCACCGTGTTCTAAGAAAATATTATGAGCATGGCCTGTATAATTCTTAGCATGTAGATCATATTTTTCTTTTATTTTAGGAACATTATATGAAAGCTGATTAGCACCTAAGCCTAAAATAGGATTTTCTTTCATAGCATAAAGAGCACTTTGAAACTGTGAAAGTCTAACCTTATTACTGCCCTGAAAAACATTGAGATAGCGCGAGCTAAATGATTTTGTAACTGTGGCAAAGATAATTAATAAAAAGAATGCAGCTCCTAGTCCATAAAGAGCTTTTCCAATTCTAGGTTTGTACCTAAGTAGAACAAAGGGCACAGAAACTAATAAGGCCAATAGGCCTCCGCGTGTCTGAGAAGTCGCTACTGCTAATAATGAAATAATAATTGAAGACTTAATTAAAGCTGAATCTAATAAAGTTTTTAAATAATCTCTATTAAGATACGCATTTAGACCTAATAAGAATAAGAAGGCACTGGCATAACCGTAGCGCATATAATGAGAGAAGCCACCTGTGCGAATATGAAAGTCTGGGTTATAGCTCCACTTCACAATATCAAATTTAAAGTATGATTTAATAGCACCATTGATAAAGGCCAAAATAATTATAAAACTCGTTATTTTAATTAGGCGTCTAACTTCAAAAGTAGTTGCACGATCAAAGTAATAAATTAGAGGAAAAATAACTCCGACACCAAAGAGATAGAATTTTAACTCCTGAAAAGCCTTCACTGGCTTTATTAATGTTGGAAAATTTCCAATTGTTGCAATCAATCCCCAGCTAAAGAGTAAAATCAAAATCCAAGATGACTTTGGAATACTAATTTCTGGTTTTAATCTTTTAAAACAAATAAAAACTGGAATTAAAATGACGATGTGAAATAAGGAAACAATAGTTGGCGAGGATAGAAATCCTAAACATAGAAAAATTAATGACCAATATATTGCCTTATATGTTTTATCACGAGTCGTAAGCATACTTAATTATCAAGCTTTTCCACCATACCGGCAAGTTCAATTGTGAATAAATTCAATGATTTATTATTAAAGAAGGTCATTTTTTTAGTTTTTAATATAGTTAGAAATTAAGGAAGGGGAAAGTTCTAGTTAACTGTTCTGGCATCTCTTAGTTCGTTTTAAACCTCTTGGGCGGTTGAGCCCGGGTAAATGGTAAAAATTTATCATTTACTCCCCTTCCTTATGCCTTATTATAACACAATTTAATCTAATTCAACAGACTCGGATGCACTTGGAATAACTGCGTCAAAAGAGAGTTCACTAAGTCTTTCTTTTAGAGTTTCTTTCGATGACTTTTCCCCATGAACTAAGAAAACTTTTTCAGCACCATAGGCCTTAGCAAAGTGAATAAGTTCATTTTGGTCTCCATGACTAGAAAGACCTGAAAGCTTAATTATTTCAGCACGCACTTCAAAGTCTTTTTCATTAAGAAAAAGATTTAAATTCTCATGAGTTAAATCATAACCATAAGTTCCGCGAGCTTGATATCCAGTAATAAGAATTATCGTATCTTCAAGTCCACCACACTTTTCTAGATAATAAAGAGCAGGACCACCACTTATCATTCCACTACTTGTTAGTACGATATAAGGAGTTTCTTTTTGTAGAATTGATTCTCTCTCTTTTGGAAATTCGAGAATACGACAATTCTCTTTCATTGCATTGATATGATTCTTATCCACTTTTAATTCTTGTGTGCTCATTTCATATATCGTTAGAATCTCACTGGACATAGGACTATCTAAGAAAACTGGCATTTTAAGCTCTTTGCTCTCATTAAAAATATCTGTCAAAAGACTAAGAATCATTTGTGAACGGCCAAAACTAAAAGCTGGAATAATAATTCTTTTTTTAGCTTTTAGTGCACTTTCTAAAATACTTTTTAACTGATCTTGTACTGACTCCATACTATGTAGACGATCTCCATAGGTTGATTCCATTACCAGGTAGTCTACTTTTTCCTGAGTATACTCTTTAGGTAAGTGTAAAATATCTTCTTCCTTACCAATGTCTCCTGAGAATAGGTATCTTTTAGCTTCTATTTCCATCAATATACTTGCAGCACCTAGTATATGACCAGATCTGATAAAGCTTGCCTTTACTCCACCAATAACAAAGCTTTGATTAAATTTAACTGTAGAAAACGCAGCATAGGCACGAGTAACATCTTCAATTGAATAAAATGGTTCAAGCTTGAGTTTTTCTTTGGTAATTTTCTTATTATGTTTTTTTACTCGTTCTTGTTCGATACGAGCATTATCATTCATAATCACTTTGGCAATCAATTTTGTTTCTTCAGTACAATATACTTTTCCTTTAAATCCTAATCTAAAAAGCCTTGGTATATAACCACAATGGTCAAGGTGAGCATGAGTTAAAAAGATAGCATCTAATTCTTTTATCTTAATTAATTCATCTAATTCTTTTTCTGATTGATCAACCTTAGGAGTATCAAGTCCTTGATATAATCCAGCATCCACCAAAAAAGAAAAACCATTGGTTCTCCCAAGAATCATAGATCCAGTTACTGTTTCAGTTGCACCAATAAAAGTTAAGTTCATGCGTGTACTCGCTTTAATTCTTTTACTTCATTAAAGATTTTTTCTATTTGTTGATCTGTATATCCAATTTTAGATAGAAGTGCTCTACTCTTTAAAAGTTCATTTATATTTACAATTCCTGCTTTTAACACCGCTTTAGTATCTTGTTTTTTAAGAGTGGTAAGACTTGTAATCGGATGATTGCGGGTTTCCTTAATCCAATACATAAGCGAACTCTCTCTTGGATAAGTTGGGCCTAAGAGTTTAAGTCCTGCACATTCAGAATACTGAATAGCATCTTTAGAAAACTTGGTATTACTAATAAGCCAGAAACGAGTGAGATTATTTTCCTTATTCTCTTTTAAATCATCCCCTCTGGCCTTTACATATAAAGCAACTTTAAGATCATTCTTTATGCCAGAGCGATTATGAAATTTACACTCACAATAATTAACCTCAGTCGCTCGTGTCGCAATCACATCCACTTCATGCCTTACACAGCGACCTTGTTTATCTTGATTAGTTTTAACCTTATAACCTTTGGCCTCAAAGAGGCTGGCAATAAATTTTTCAAAGTGATAACCATCAGGACCTAGTTCAAGTAAGGCCTTACGAATTGAATACTGAGAAGCTAGGCTTCGACTTACTTTTTTTAATTTAGCGAAGGCCAAAGAATATATTTTTCGCGTGCTCATACCACTAAAACACTTCCCATAAACTTCATCAGCAATCTTACGAGCTAAATCTTTACTCGCACCAGCATAAATTAATGAATAAACTAATTTATCCTTAGAGAACTGTTCTTTTTCACCTGAGTTTTTCTTTATTAGAACCATTACGACGCTTTTTCTGAAATAACTTTTCCATCTCTTGCAATTGTCTCTGCGTGAATTTCGTAGCCATTAGGCCAAGCAACAGCACCAAGCTCTATAAAAGCTTTTTTGAAAAATACAGGATTCTTCAATTCTTGCTCCATTTCAGCTTCAGAAAATAATAAATCAGACATATCGTACTGATAAATTTTACCATCACTAAGTTCACACTCTAAAGTGTGTTCGAGAACTTTAATATTTAATACTTTTTTCATTGATCAGCTCCTGGAATTCTGAAAAGCTCTTTACCCTCTTGCATTAAATTCCAATTTTCCATCAAACCTACTTGATGCTTACTTATCCACTCAGAGACAATCTTATCGGCCTTAATAGGGAATTTACCAGTAACTTTTTGTGCCTTTTTAATTGAGAAAACAGCTTCAAAACCTTGATAGAAAGCATGAATATGCGGTGGATTATGCTCTCTGTAGTAAATTTTAATAATAATTCCAAAAAATATTGATATCGTTGGCAATTCAAACTCCTTTTGTGGAGTTATTGCAAACAACTAAAAGATATTGATGTACTAAATATCGGAAAATACTCCAATTAGACACATTGCAACTTCAACTATTTCTTAACAACTACCATCATTAAGGGTAATTTCAGTTTATGAATAAAATAGAACTTCCAGCGAATATTCAAAATAAAAAAGTCGTCATTCTACATGACTGGCTCACGGGTTTTCGTGGTGGCGAAAGAGTATTAGAGGCAATCTGTGAATTATTTCCGGAAGCACCAATCTACACTCTTATTCATGACAAGGGATCAACTAGCCCAACAATTGAGTCACGAAAAATATATACATCTTTTCTAGATCGCATCCCTGGCATTTATAAACATTACCGAAAGTTCTTACCATTTATGCCACTTGCTGCGAGTCTCCTAAAGATAAAGGGTGATTACGATATCGTTATTTCATCATCACATTGTGTAATCAAAGGTGTGAAAAAGCCCAAAGGCTCTAAGCATGTTTGTTATATTCATAGCCCTATGCGCTATATTTATGATCAATTTGAAAATTACTTTGGTCATGCATCCCTACCAATTAGAATTGCAGCTCATATCTGTCGCCCCTATCTTACATTGTGGGATAAGCGCTCAAATAAAAATGTAGATCTCTTCTTACCAAATTCAAAATTCGTAGAACAACGAGTACATAAACAATATGGTAAAGCTACTCCAAGTAAAGTCGTTTACCCATTTGTTGATTTGGCAGATTTTCGAGAAACACAAAAAGCACTACCTAAAAAAGAAAACTTCTATCTTATGGTCACGGCCTTTGCTCCCAATAAAAGAGTGGATCTCGCTATCCAGGCCTTTAATAAACTCGGCCACAATTTAAAAATCATAGGCGGTGGAAGCGAGGAAGAGATTTCTTCTCTAAAAAAAATAGCGAACCCAAATATCCAATTTCTTGGTCGCGTTGATCGTGAAACTATAATTATGCACTACGCCCGTGCCCGCGCCTTTATCTTTCCAGGTGTTGAAGATTTCGGAATCACTCCTCTTGAAGCCAATGCATCTGGCTGCCCACTTATAGCCTATGGTTA
>CAJXHA010000233.1 GCA_913053615.1 uncultured Bacteriovoracaceae bacterium
AAATGGTTCTGGTAGGAACTCATAACTTTGATAAGCCATCATTAAAGCTAAATAATGAATTATTATTAAAGATTCAAAACGATGAACTCTATGATGAATACCTTGATTCATTTTTAAGACTTGAAGCTGATTTTATGTCAACTTATGGTCAATAATTTTTAGTAATCAAGTTCATAATAAAATAGTATGAAATCCGATTTAGTTATTTAAAGACCTTTTTGTTATAATAATACCAGCAAAGGATATTGTTATGACTAAAAAAACACCAACAATTTTCATCGGCCATGGCTCTCCCATGAATGCTCTGGCCGATAATGACTTTACTCAAAGACTAACTAAACTTGGGGGAGAGCTAGAAAGTCCTAAAAGTATTCTTATGGTATCAGCTCACTGGGAAACCAATGGTGTGAGTCTTGTCACGGGCATGGAAAAACCTAAGACTATTCATGACTTTTATGGTTTTCCAAAGCCACTATATCAAGAACAATATCCTGCTCCTGGAAGTCCAGCATTGGCAAAAAAAGTGGTTAGTTTACTCGGAGATGATCATTGCCAAATTGATAAGTCTGAATGGGGACTCGATCATGGTACTTGGTCGGTTTTAAAGTTTATCTTTCCAAAAGCAGACATACCAATTGTTCAGCTAAGTATTGATCGAACAAAGGGCATTGATTATCATTATTTTCTTGCTGAAAAATTAGAATCACTGCGAGAAGAAGGTGTGATGATAATGGGAAGTGGAAATATCGTACATAACTTAAAGTTATTAGACTGGGATACTAGTGCTAAGCCTCATCCTTGGGCGCTTGAGTATGATCAATGGATAAAAGAACAACTTGAAAATAAAAATTATAGTAAAATATTAAGTGACTATAGAAATTCTGAGAGTGCAAAACTTAGTATTCCTACATTAGAGCACTTTCTTCCCTTGATTTATGTTTTAGGTGCTAGTTCAAAGGAAGATAAGCTTAGCTTTATCTTTGATGAGATTCAAAATGCTTCAATTGCTATGCGAAGTTTAAAATTGGGTAACTAAATTTGTAAAAAGTGCATACTTGAGCCTTTAGAAACTGAGTCAATTGAGATTTTTATTTGTATTTAGTTAAAGCTTAGTAAACATACTAGATGATTCATTTTAGGCATGATAGCAAAGTAAAAAAAAATTAAGGAGTTTACTTTGCAAAAATTATTTGTGTTCATTTTCTTTTATAGTTTTGCTCATGCAGCGTCTATAACTGTTAAACCTTTTGAGATGGAATTTACTATAGATAAGGGTTATGAAGTTCAAGGTGAGATGGAATTATCTTGTCGATATGAAAAGTTCGTTTGGGGGGATTCTGCAGAGTATGTAACTTTTTATCAAGAACCTACCCAATTAAAAGTTAATATCGTTGAAAGTACAGACTATAATACTGTTCAAGTCAAAAACACCAAGAATTTATACTATGAATATGATGAATTCTTTAGATCAAATGAAGAGTGTCGTGCAAGTTTCAAAATCTTTTTTATAAGTACAAAATATGCTCTAGGACATGGACGAAATCCTAAGGAGCCCGTTAAATTTACCTTATGGAAGGGTTTTTATGACTATCAAGAAGGTGAGCAGATTTATGATCTTAGAAAGTTAGCTAAGTATATTGATAATACAGTTTATAGCTTTAGAGAGAAGTCATTTGAAAATAGACATATAAATATTTGGATATTGCAAGATGGGCGAGAAGCAAGAACGAATCCATGGGTTGAAAGAGCTGTCATTAACCCTGCCACAGGTGTTCCTTATAAACCTGAACTTAAGTAAAAATATAAAAAAGGGTGCAGATGACTGCACCCTAATTGTTTGTTAATTATTTCCTAGGCTAATAGGACATAAAATTTAAAATGAGTAGTTAAGACCTAAGTGTAGTTCAGCACCTGAGGTTTCATTTCCAACCACCCCAGTTACCTCTGCATAAGTAAATAGTCTACGATTTGGAATCTCATAAACGAGACCTAGAGGTAATCTTAGATTGGCCGTATCTGAATCATCTTCATCAGTTTCAATTCCGGCACCAAAACCTACATAAGGCACAGTTGCTCTAAAAGGTTTTAAAAAAGTATTATAAGTAGCATTGATAAAGAGATCATCATTATCAGTACCTAAAGTGGTTTGAATAAATTCTTCCCCTTGTACTGGTGTACGAAAGTTAAGACCTGTATCAGAACCAATCTTAAAACCAAGTGATGTCGTACTACTAACTTGTGCCATGGCAAAACTAGTAGTTAGTATAAAAAATAGAATAATTTTATTCATTAAAATTCTCCTTATGACTCTGGTTTTAATTAGCTCAAGATATTATTAATCTTTTCAGCTACTTTTTCAGAGAAGTTGTCCGTTGCTTCTGAAATGGCATGGTTTAATTTGTCGATTTTAGCTTCAAGCTCTTTTTTTGACTCTGAGATATTATCGTTTGAGTCTGCCATAAGCTTGTGCATTTTTGATTCTAACTCTGCTTTTTTTGATTTTGCTCTGTGTACTAATTCGTTTCTTTCTGATTCATTTGAATTAAACATTTTAACTCCTTTGTTGATATTAGATTATGCTAACCAAAGAAGTTTTAAATGGAGGACTTGTAGAATAAATGTGTAAATTAATACACAAAAATGAATATTTGAGTACTTAAGGGGCTAAGTCAGTCTAACTTATTGAGAATTCTTCGGTTTCTGATGTAACAACTAGCTTTACTTCGTCATTAGTACACTCAGAACCTTTAAATCCTTCTTCACCAAACTTTACACCATTGGTAATAAAAAGAGCTTCTTCATCCCATTCTTCTAGGTATCCAGTCCATTTCTTATTATTGACTAATGTTACTTCTACCCATTTTCCAATTAGATTTTCTTGAATCACGAGAGCTCCTTATTATTAAAAATGATAAAAATCATTATATGAAATTATATATGTTTTTGCCAGCTTAGTGATTTTCCATAACGCATTTTGTAATTGATTATGAATTTATTAAATTTATTACATAGCCAGTTTTATCACCGAGATAAGTTCTAGACTCAAAATGAATATCAGATTTTGAGTCTAGCATTAATTTATGAATATCTTCACTTAGTGCTAATTCGTTAGCATTAGAGATCGCCTGAAGCTTTGCACTTAAATTAACAGTGTTTCCAAAGTAATCAATTCCGGTATTATGATTGACTGCAATCACCGGTCCTGCATGGAGAGAGAATCTAAGTTTGAGGTGACAAATAGAGTCTTTTTCGATTTCTTCAATGATTTCTTTAGAGGCATTAATAGCGGCATCAACATTTTTGAAAGTCGCCATAACAGCATCACCAATGGTTTTAATTATTATTCCTTGATGCTTATCGATTACTTTTTTCATAATTTTAAAGTGCTGATGGATTTGCTTAAATGCTTCTTTATCTCCTGCGCTTTGGTAAAACTTTGTTGAGTCAACCACATCTGAGAAAAGTATAATCTGATCAGGTAGACTTAATTGAACACCTGCATTTAATTTTTGATCTTTGTAGAGGTCTTTAAATATTTTATTATTAAAAACTCTAAGGGGGTTAAGTGCGTACTTAGGCTCTTCTAATGATTCAAAAATTATATTTAACTCTTTATCAGTATTATTAAAAACATTAATAGTAGCATTCTTAGCACTTTTAAATAATTGAGTCTTTGAAAGAAAAATCTCAACTTTTTCATTGGTAGGATCACTTACATCAATTATATTTTCACCATCAATTCCAATTGAACGTAAGCGATAATGCTTTTTAGAAAGTTCATTATTTATTGTAATTTGAGTTTTAGGCTTTATAAGATCATTATAAAGGATGTGAGGTTTTTTTGCTGGCTCTGCTGCACAAAAAGATACTTCTCTTACTTCTCTATACTTTGGGTTCACTGTAAAATTAACATCTATTTTATTTAAACTATCGACTTTAAATTTTAGTTTACATGGCTTACATTCATCTTCTTCTAGAATGTCAGCTAGTTGATGGCTACGCGATCTCTTTCCTTTACAGTGTGGACATATGACATCCCAATTAATTTCATAAAGACCAATTTTACTTGCAATTAAAAATGCATTTAATAACTCATCTTGATCAAAGTTAAATCTTTCAGCTAGCTCTGGTACTTGTAATTTATAGAGTTCATCATCATCAAAAGAAGAGATAATCGAGGCCAAGAACTCTTGTAACTCATTAGAGATCTCTGTCTCTTTCAATGTATTGAGAATTTGTGTGTGTAACGAAAGATTACTCTTATCTACCTTTGCCAATGTTTCATTTGAGCATAGATTTTGAATAACTTCTGCCATTTTTTTTCCAAAAGCAGGAAATATTATTTTATATAAAAATCTAAAAAACTTATTTTTAAAATATCCTCTATAATAGAACTGAACCTCGTAAGGTTTATTATCTATGATTCTGAAAACAGCACTCTCATAAGAGAGTATGCCTTTATTAAAAAAGCGTTCAACCTGAATATATCGTCCGAATTCCCAATGCCATGGTTTTTCTATCCACTGAGTATCGATGCCTAAAAAGCTGGTATCAATTACGAGTTCTCCATTAATTTCTGAGCTATACCGAGGAGGAACATTTAAGTTTTTATTAATTGTGGATGTATCTGCGATGACTTGAAATATTTTTTCTTTAGGTGCATCAACCTTAAATGAGAAAACATACTCAAAGAAGTTTTTCTCATTTGGTGGATTAAAACTAAAGTTTTCATGATAATAATCAATATCTGACATAATAATATTATATAGATAAATTTATTTTAGGGTAGTGATGTTTTTGCTAACTTAAATTTGCGACCACTCGCAGCATTTCGTTGTAATAAATATTGTAAGTTTAGAGTTTGTGCGATACATTGATTTTATTGATTGTATTAGTTTTCAATAGCATTTCTTCTATTTAATTCTAATTACAAGCATAGAATATTAATCTGTCTAATTTCTAAGTAGGAGAAAAAATGGCAACAGGAAAAGTAAAGTTTTTTAACGACCAAAAAGGTTTTGGTTTTATCACTCCAGATGATGGTGGAAAAGATATTTTCGTACACATCACTGCTGTAGAGGGTGGTCAATTAAGCGACAATGATTCAGTTTCTTATGAAATTGGTGAAGGACAAAAAGGTCCATGCGCTGTTGAAGTAAAGAAATTATAATTTAGAGTAAAATTATATTTGATTGCTAAAGGCTCCTAATGGAGCCTTTTTTTTTGCCTAAAATCTTATATTACTGACTTATATCATTTATACATCTATTGAATTAATCCATAATAAATTTAAAGGAGTTAATATGAGTTCAACAAAACATACTGGAGAGTGCCTCTGTGGTGCGGTTAA
>CAJXHA010000234.1 GCA_913053615.1 uncultured Bacteriovoracaceae bacterium
TCTTTTTTAAATTATTTAAAATCTCATCACTACCCATATTGGGAAAACCCATGGCGTTGAGTAGGGAGTTTTCTTTTTTGAGTCTTTGTATACGTGGGCGCGGATTTCCGATTTGTGCTTTAGGGGTAATGGTTCCAATCTCTAATGCACCAAAGCCAAGTTCTTGCATGAATTCAATTGCCCGAGCATTTTTGTCAAAGCCAGCAGCTAGTCCAATTGGAAATTTCCATTTCATGTGTCCATCATTAATAGCGTATTTCTCTCCTGGAGTGGCTCCATTAAAGAGCTTAGCGAGTTGGGGCATTTTATTAAAACTATTAATTGATAAATCATGTACAGTTTCAGGGTCTAAATTGAAAGCAAGTGAGCGGAATAATGAATACAACATATGGATTTTATACACTTTTCTAAAGCTCTGCACAACTAGTATTTCGTTGAAACTATTCCCTTTAGTGCTAAAATATTCTTTATGTTTAAGCACTTAATATTATTCTTGTTTTTATCTTATTCACTTTTTGGACAGGCCTATATTAGACCGGATCAAAAAACCCAAAATAATGATCTGCGAAGTTTTAAGAATTATTTTGAAATTCGTTCATTAGAAAAAGAGAATTACTCATTTAAATTAAATGTCATAAATAACGATCAATACATTGTCATCTATGGACAAGATAACGAGAGTTTACGTGTCTCTGCGGACGTGTCAGAAAAAATTGACAATAAATATGTAAGTGAATTCATTAAAATGAAATATTCTATGCCGAGAGTATCTAAGGGAACTTGTTTTGAAAGTTTCGAGTTAGTGATGCGAGGAGAGAAGCAAAAAATATGTCGTGATGAAATTAAAAAGTTAAAAATCGTTGAAGAGATTATCGCATCGTTAGAGGCGATCAAAAGTTCTAAAAAATAATTATAAAGAAAGGATTATGTCGTGAAATTGTTGTTAGCAGGTTTATTCGTTTTTATTTCTATCTCTGGCCATGCACAGTTGATGTCAGAGGAGAAAAAGGATGAGAAGAGTTCTAAGTTAATTGGTACTATAACTCCTCAGTTTAATCCTAGTCCTAAGGAATTAGTGCTTGGAAAAATCCTTAAACAATACCTTACAGTATATCACTACTTAAAAAAGCCAATTGATGATGACTTATCAGAGTTAGCATTTAAGCTTTACTTAGAACGTCTTGATTATGGGAAGCAATTCTTAATTCAGGATGATGTAGACAAACTGAAGAAATACAAAGAGCTAATGGATGATGAATTTGAAACTGGAAATCTAGAAATAATCGCCGTTTCAGATGGAATTCTTAAAGAAAGAATTGCGATGGTTAAAAAGCATGTTCTTAAGTTTCTTGATTCGGATATAAATTATGATGGTAAAGAAAAGTATGAAACAGATCCTAAAAAACGTGAGTATGTAGACAGTCTAAAGGAATTAAAGAAGAGATGGGATAAATCACTTACTTATGAAACACTTCTTCAATACTTAGAATTAAAAGATGAACAAGAAGAAGAATTTAATCCAAAAAAGAAAGATGATAAAAAGAAAAAGAAAAAAGTAGCTAAAAAAGATAAGAAAAAAGAAAAAGTAAAAAAACTTAGTGATAAAGAATTAAAGGCCAAGGCGCGTGAAAAAGTTAAAAAACGTTATGTGAAAGTATTTAAACGTTTAGAAGAAGAAAAAAGAGATGATCGTTTAGATAAGTTTTATAACTCAATTACAAGAGTGTTTGATCCCCACACACATTACTTAATGCCTGAAGAAAAAGAAGACTTCGATATTGATATGAAAGGTAAACTTCAAGGTATTGGAGCACTTCTAAGAGAAGAGGGATCATTTATAAAAGTAGAAAGAATTATTCCTGGATCTGCCTCTTGGAAAGGAAAAGAGTTAGAGGCAGGAGATATTATTCTCGCTGTCGGTCAAGCTGATGGTGAGCCAGTGGATATCGTTGATATGTCTATTCGTGATGCAGTTAAACTTATTCGTGGTGAAAAAGGAACAGAAGTTCGTTTAACAGTTAAAAAGCAAAGTGGAGATAAAGAAGTAATCTCTATTATCAGAGATGTGGTTGTGCTTGAAGAATCTTATGTTAAAGGTGCGAAGCTTCAATTAAAAGGTAAAGATTTTAAAGTAGGTTATATTAATGTACCGAAGTTTTACCGCGACTTTGATGATGAGAATGCTCGTAATTGTTCAGACGATGTAAAAAAAGAATTAATCAAATTTAAAGAAGATTCAAAAGTAAAAGGTATTATACTTGATCTACGTGGAAATGGTGGAGGTGCCCTTAAGGATGCTGCTGTCATGTCTGGATTATTTATTGAAGAAGGTCCTATTGTTCAAGTTAAAGATAGTAGAGGACAAAAAGAAAAGTATGAAGATGATGATGAAGAAGTTTATAATTCTCAGCCTCTAATCGTTTTAGTGGATCGTTTTTCAGCTTCAGCCTCTGAAATTGTAGCAGCAGCGATGCAAGACTATGGTCGTGCGGTTATTGTTGGATCATCTAAAAAGACTCACGGTAAAGGAACAGTTCAGGCCATTATTGACAATATTGGAAAGCGAGTAGGTGTTTCAGGAGTTGGGGATTTAGGTGCTATTAAAATTACGATTCAAATGTTCTTTAGAGTAAATGGTGGGTCAACTCAATTTAAAGGAGTTGTTCCAGATATTATTTTACCAGATCAGTATGAATACTTTGAATCAGGAGAAGAGTCATTAGACCATGCTATTCCTTATCAAACTGTGAAGGCCGTTAAATATGAAAAATGGGACAAGAATCTACACTTAGGTAAGCTTAGAAAAAATAGTGAGGGACGAGTTAAAGATAATAAGTTTTTTAAGAAAATTAAAGAAAGTGTTAAGTTTTACTCTCAGAGAAAAGAAGATACTGAAAGAGTCCTAAATATGAAAGAGATGATTTCATTTAAAGAAGAAACTAAAAAGAAAGCAGAAGAGTTTAAAATTGATGAAGAGATTGGAACTTTCTCTGTTGAGACTCACTTTAAAAAACGTGATGATGTAGAAAAAGAAAGAGCTAAAGAGTTTGAAGAGTCTTTAGGAAAAGATCCTGTACTTGAGGAAAGTTTATACATCATGCAGGATATGATTAAGAACTCTTAGTCTTTAGATGGGTAATAAGAAAGATCTTAAAACCATGGACTTAGATGATCTGGAAGCAGATTATGATAAGTCCATGCTTGAGGATGAAGAAATTATTCTCAATGATGGAATAGATGTTAATGATCTCGATCTTCCCGCTAGGGCACAAGTTAAACCCAAAGTAAGCACAGCCATAAAGAAATTTGATCCTGCAATGCACGCTCAAAGAAAAAAATTAAATGCGATGAAAGGGGATAAGCTCCTTAATCATTTAACTCAAAAATTTCGTTTTGATCGAGCTAAAACAAGGTGGTGGGTAGTACTTTTAATCATTTCAATCATTGTTTGTGGTTATTTTGTTAGGGAATTGCCAAGTAATGACAGACAGCTTAATCCAACATTTGATTTAATATACTCTTTGGCCAATCTCACTGTGATGATCATAAATAAGGTCTATATTATTATTGCGGGCTTAATCTTTTTCTTTGTTCCAATGAAGGCATTAACTCCTACCATGATCGAAGTTTTTTATGATGGATTAACTCTGCCCCATGAAGTTCTGCCAATTGGGGCACATATGCGTCGACGTATTCAATGGCGTCAAATTAAACATGTTAAGTTTAAGACTAAGCGGCTTATCCCAATGGTTCAGCTCTATGGAGCTCAAAAACAGCTTTTAGGGGAGATTCGACTTGATGTGGATGATGTGGGAACGATGTACGAGTGCATTGATATGTATGCTCCTAAAGATAATCCTATCCGTATGCTTTTTGAAAACAAAAAATCTTGATTGATTAAGGCGAGCTTGTTATTCTTTTCCAATCGGAGAATCGCAAAATGACAACTAATTCATTACCTGAATTTAATAAGCATACCTATTATGAGATGGCAGTTCAAAACCCTCAGAACGAAGTGGACTTTTTTAATGAGAAATTTCAAGAAATTAGAAAAAGACCAGCTTTTACCCTAAGAGAAGATTTTTGTGGCACAGCAGCTATTTCTTGTAAGTGGGTTGATCAAAGTCCTAAGCACTTAGCCTATGGAATTGATCTCGATCCAGATCCGATCGCATATGGAAAAGAACATCATCTTTCAAAGCTAGATAAAGAAGCGCAAGCAAGAATGCAATATATTGAAGGGAATGTTCTGGACTCAGGTTCTCCGAAAGTGGATATCACTTTTGCTTTTAATTTCTCTTACTTTATTTTTAAAAAGCGCTCTGAGCTTCTACAATACTTCAAGGCAGCTCATGCGAGCTTAAATGAAGACGGTGTTTTCTTCTTAGATATATTTGGTGGACCTGACTCACAAACAGTTATGACTGATGTTATTAAGCATGATGGTTTTAAGTATTATTGGGAGTGTCAAAAGTTTAATCCAATAACTAATGACTGTCGTTTTGCTATTCACTTTAAGTTAAAAGGTGAGAAAAAGCGCAAAGACTGCTTTGTTTATAATTGGCGTATGTGGACCATGATTGAAATTCGTGAACTTCTGATAGAAGCTGGCTTCAAGAAAACTCTTGCTTATTGGGAAGGGGAAGATGAAGAGGGTGATGGAAACGGAGAGTTCTATCTATCTGAGGATGAAGAGAATTGTGATGCATGGGTTACGTATATAGCAGCTTTAAAGTAAGCGACTAAACAGATAACTCCTCAAGAATATCAATAATTTTTTGAAAGCGTTGAGTTGAGAATCTTTCTCTCATTTCTCTTATTTTAGCACTCATATCAAAGTTACCTTCTTCTCTGATAAGTGAGTCTACGAAGTTTTCCGCTAAGATAAAAACAATTGTCATCGGTGACAAGTTTGCAGTAAATGATTCGGCAAATCCAATACCATGAGTTACGCCATGATGTTGTCTAATAATCACATCTGATCCCATGGGGGCGTGAGGGTATTTGTGTACTATTTCTGCTGCCAATTGAGCATGCTTAGAAACTAGATCTTTTTCTTTATCACTTAGCTCACTCTTTTTTAGATCGTTTTCAGTATAGATCATGGCCTGCTCATCCCGTCCAAGAACAATGTCATGGAAAAAACAAACAAAGTTGATTTTCTTTTTTTGATCTTCATTACCCCAGTCAATATTATCCATTAAATGGGAACAAACATACATTAATAATTGGCAGTGTTTATATAAGTAACCACTTCTATTTCGAAGCATCCTTTGTACTAGGTTTCCAAGAGTAGGAAAGCGTCGACAAGACTCCACCATATTCTTAATATT
>CAJXHA010000235.1 GCA_913053615.1 uncultured Bacteriovoracaceae bacterium
TGAGACATTATCCAGATCAATATATCTTAAGAGTGGTCTTTCTTTTGGGGTCTTTTCTGCTTCTTCTACAATTTTTCCCATCATCGTAACAGCTTCAATTGGAAAGTCACCACTTGCAGTTTCTCCACTAAGCATAACTGCATCAGTACCATCCCATACAGCATTTGCAACATCATTGGCCTCAGCACGAGTAGGTCTAGAGTTATTAGTCATTGACTCAAGCATTTGAGTCGCAGTGATGACAGGAACACCTGCATTATTACACTTTTGAATAATTTTCTTTTGAATAGATGGAACAAGGTGATTACCAACTTCAACTCCCATATCTCCACGAGCGACCATAATACAGTCAGTAGCAGCAATAATTTCATCGATATTTTCAACTGCTTCAGGCTTTTCAATTTTTGAAATGATAGGAGTATCAACTTTCATTTTATGCAGAAGATATTTTACTTCTTTAATATCTTCAGCACGCCTTACAAAGCTTAGTGCAAAGTAATCAACATCTTGTTTAAGACCAAACATTAGATCTCTTCTATCTTTATCAGTGAAAGATGGAGCTGAAACATCTATATTTGGCAGGTTTATCCCTTTATTAGACTTTAGAGTACCACCAATAATTATTTTTATTTTTAAAACGTCACCATCAAGTCCCATTGATTTAGCTTCTAATAAACCATCATCAAAAAGAATAATTGCATCATCTGGTTTTTGAGAGGCATCTTTAACTAGGTCTTGATAGACAGTTGGAATAAAGCGACCTTGATACTGAGGATACTTATCCTGAACATTACTTGGTCCAATAACCCACTCTTCTCCATCTTTAAGAATGAGGGGTTCTGGTAATTTATCAACACGAATCTTAGGCCCTTGCAGATCGCAGAGAATGGCCACTTCATAGCCTGTGTTCTCACTGGCCTTACGGATATTAGCTATCGTTTCAGCATGCCCTTCATGAGTTCCATGTGACATATTAACTCTGGCCACATTCATTCCGGCCATAATTAATTTCTCTAACATATCAATAGTATTAGTACTTGGACCGATTGTTGATACAATCTTAGCGCGTCTAGTCATTTCACATCCCCTATAACACAAAATTAGCGAAATAAGCCTAATGTGACAAGTTAAGATAGTTTAAAGCAGAGAATTTAGGGTATTCTTAGGCGTTCATTTGAGAGAATTGTTCCATTTCTCTCACTTTTCTGAGATTAGCAGTTTGAAGCTGTTTAATTCTCTCTTCATACTGAGTAATTAAGCGCTCTCTTTCTGAGTCACTCGCTAACTTTAAGCGCATAAGTTCTCTTTCAAAGAAACGATTATTATGATCGATAAGTTCTTGATATTTTTGTCTCTCGTCTTTTACTTGTTTATTCATACGAGTCGAAAGCTGTTGCATTTTATGTTGATTCTCAATGCGTTGCTCGTTAAGTTTACGTTGTAATTTACCTTGAACTTCTTCAAGTCTTTGACGTAATTGATTTTCTTTTTGCTCAGCAGTTAAGCGAATATTATTTTTTTCAACTAATGCAGCCTTCTCTAATTCTTTTTTCTGACGACTAACTTCATCTTGAGTTTGTTGCATGATTGATTGAATCTTATTTGTCATGACTTGCTTTAATTCAACGTTCTTCATTCTTAAAGATTCAAGCTTCTCTTCATACTTCTTAGTTAGCTTTTCAACTTTTTCTGAGTGCTGCTTTCTTAAAAACTTACTATTGTATGAATTTTGTTCATGTAATCTTTCATTTAATTCACGCTTCTCTTTTGCCATTTCTGTTTTTACAGAATCAAGCTCTTTGCGTGAACGCTCCATTGCATCACTCATTGAATTATTAAATTCTTTCTTTAAACTATCAATTTTCTGATTTGACTGCTTTCGACTATTAGCTAATTGTTGATTAGCATTTTCTTTATTGTACTCAAGATTACTATTATAATCTTGGTTTGCTTTAGTAAATTCACGACGATCTTTCAAACGTTCATCGATACTTGTTTCAGTCAGCTCTCTTTTAGTCGTTTCTAAAATCTTCGCATCCTGAATTGATTTTTTACGATAGCTTTCTTGAAATTCTTCTTCGGCATCAACAAGTTTATCTTCATAAGCTTGTGTAACCTTATTTCTTTCGTCTAAAACTTCTTTAACTCTATTTTCACTTGAAAGTTTTTCCTCAACTCTTTGCTTATCGATCATTTGCTTATGCATTGAACCTTCACCAATTCCTTGAGACTTCGCCTTAAGTTCTTGGGCACGCATATCTTTATAATGTTCTTTTTCTTGTGCAGTAAACTTATCCCTAAAGATTTCATTTTGCTTTTTAATTTCATCTTGTTGGATATTATTTACTCTTTTAAGAGCATCTGTATTCTCTTTAGAGACTTGAGTAATCTTATTACTTGCATCTTCATTTATTTTTTCAAAATGCTTTTTCTTGGCCTCTCTATTTCTTTCTGTTTCAAGTTGTCTTTGTTCACGAATTTTAGCAATATCTCTAGAGACTTTGTCTTTTATTTCATTTCTCTTATCTAGCTCTTCTTTAGTGACTTTATTTAAGTCCTCTTCATGAGCACGAATAAGTTCTCTTTTCTCAGAGTTAATTTTCTCATGAATATCTTGAGAGCTACCTAACATATTTTTCTGGTAATCAGCGACAGACTTATCAGCATTCTTTCTTATCGTTTCAACTCGATCATCAGAGATCTTCTCTAATTGAGCTAGGTTCTTCTCATTAAATTCTTTTTGCTCAGTCGTATTTCTTTTGTATTCATTATTAAGTTCAGAGATCTTTGTATTCCACTTGCTTAGATTTTCTCTGCGATCTTTACTAGTACGTACCTTTTCTTCATTAATAACTTTCTCAAAGTCTTTACTCTTACGTTGAAGAGCTTCTTTTTGAGCCGTATCAATTTCATCATAGCGATCTTGGTAGTTCTTCTCTAGATTATTTTTATAAGACTGATATGCCTTGGCATTCTCTTTAACTTGATTTTCGTAACGGTTCTTAGCTTCATCAACGGCCTGCTCGCTCGCTCTTTGCGTGCTATCAATGTCTCTTTGGAAGAGCTCTCGTTGCCTGTTTAATTGTTTTGTGTAATCTACACCATTCATTAGCTTACCTTTTACGGATAGGGCTCGCGCCTGAATATAATTGTAGCATTTTGTTTAGTGGAAGGAATGAGGGTAATTTTTTCATCCATATGCGGAAAAAATTACCCCCTATTTTAGTCGATTTTTATAGATCTTCGTCGATTAGCTCTGAAAATACTTCAACTGGTTGAGCACCAGTCACAAGTTTTCCATTCACAAAGAATGTCGGAGTTGATTTAACATTTAATTTTTTACCTTGCTCAATATCTTTTTCAATTTGAGCAAAATACTTTTTAGACTCCATACACTTTTTAAAATCACCTTCTTTAACACCTATTTTCTTTGCTGTAGCAACTAGGTCACTTTCAGAAAGTTTTGATTGATCTCCAAACATTGCATCATGCATCTTCCAAAATAGTTCTGCTTTTTGCTCATGTGCACATAAAGCAGCATTGGCCGCAATCTTAGCTTGGTTGTGAAATGGAAGTGGATACTGCTTGAAAACAACATTAATTTTCTTTCCATACTTTTTCTTAAGTTCATTTACTGTTTCAGATGCTTTTGAACAGTATGGACATTGAAAATCACTGAATTCAACGATTGTTACTTTTGCATCTTTATTTGTCTGTGGTGCACTACCAACTTCAACATCGTAACTAGGTCTTCTTGGCTTATCAATAAAGACATCAATTCCAGACTTTTTAGTTTTCTTGGCAATCCAATCATCAACAGCAACACGTTTCTTATCAGTTAATAAGAACTCTTTTATCCTTTCCATAATTTGAGGATTTAAACGCTCTTTAGGAATTTGCTTCTCTTTAACAAAGTTATCAATTTCACTTTTAGAAACTTTTACATTTTTTGCAATGTACTTTTCCATGTATTGATCATTTGTTAATCCCTTCTTATTAGGATCATTTTTCATTAATTTCTCTAATACTAGGGCCTTCATGCGACTCATTTTAATATCAAAGATTTTCTTTTCTTCTTCGTAGATTTCGTTCTCAATTCCCTGAGTTAATTCTTTATGTGTAATTTCGATATCACCAATTTTAGCAGCTAAGCCTTCCTTTGGTGCTTTTTTGAAATTATAAGATGGCTTTGAAGTTCCTTCTTTTGTACATGAGAAAATTGTCACAGTTGCAACTAAGAACATTAAACTAAACTTAGTAATCATTTAGTACTCCTTAACTAATTAATTTTTAAATATAATACCTTAAGTCTTTCACAAATCAAAAATAATCAGACATTCCCTCTTACTTGATTAATAAACTCTTGATACGTTGCACATCGTTCTAATAATTGATCATGCTTTCCTTGATCAATAAGCTTACCATCTTGCATTACTAAAATTTGATTGGCCTGAATAATTGTTTCAATTCTATGTGCCACTATAATTGTTAAAGACTTTTTCTGAATGAGAAGTACGAGTTTTCTCAGTGCCTCTTCTAATTCAGAATCAAGCCCAGAGGAAATTTCATCAAATAAAACAATTGGCTTAACTAAGAAACATGAACGCAAAGCACAGATTAATTGCTTTTGCCCAAGAGAAAGTTCCTTTGGTTTAAGTTCGTCACTTGGTTTTATATTCCATCGTTTTAAATATGGAATTGACTCAATAACATTATTCCAAAATTGTTCAAACTCTTCATCAGACTTTTGTCCAAAACTAATATTAAACTTTAATGTTTCAGAAAAAACATGTGAGTCTTGGGAGATAATACTTATTTGTTTTTTATATTTAGAGATACCGTCAAAATCGAAGCCTTGAAAATCAATCTTTTCTTGCTCTCCCTGTAAAACGATAGAAGTATCTTCACTTAGAATCTCTGTGGAAAGAATCTTTAATACTGTTGATTTCCCAGAGCCCGACATTCCAACAATTCCAATTAGCTCACCACTATTGGCCTTAAGGTGAATATCTTTAAGTTCAAAAGCAGACTTTTCATTTTCTTTTTTCGGGTAAGCAAACGAATCTATTTTTAAATCTAAGTATTGAAAGTTATCTAGATGAGCTTCTTTATCAATCAAATAAGATTTTGGAAGTGTTGCCAGGTCTTCATTAAATTCAAAAATTCTCATCATCCCTGTTTTTGCTCTTTGAATCGAAGATATCTTATTGGCAATTTCTTTTATTGGAGAAATTGATCTTTGGATTAAATCAATAATAGCAGCGATGATTGCCATTTCCACAATATTTGAATAAGGGAAAATAACGACTAAGAGAACCAGGAGAATGGGAAA
>CAJXHA010000236.1 GCA_913053615.1 uncultured Bacteriovoracaceae bacterium
ACTCTGACATTCATGAGAGTAACCTTAATTCTAATCAGAAAAAGGCTTATGACGGTATTACTACTCATATCGATAACCTTTTTCAAGATAAAGACTTTAAGCCAGTTCACTTAATTGTTGGTGAGAAAGGCATTGGGAAAACAACTGTACTTGATCTTATTTCCGAAAAATACAAAGATAATTCTTTTGTTAAGTATACCAACTTTTCAAGTAGAGCGAATATTGAAAAAGAAATAAATGAACTGAAAGAAATATGTGACAGTTCAACCAAGAAAATTATTATTATCAATGGGCTTCAATTTCTTTTTATTTCCAAGCTTGGAGGGTTTGAACTTTTTAAAAGCTTCCTTGAACTCTTAACTCAAGAAAATTCCCAGAACTTTATTTGGTGTATCTCAGTTAATAATTACTCATGGGAATTTATAGAAGCAGTACTGAAGAAAACAAGATATTTTAATTGTGTTTATAAAATTGATAAGTGGACAGAAGAAGAGATATCAAAGCTTATACTGCAAAAAAATAAATCAACACAAATGACGATCAAGTATGATCGCCTGCTCTCTCAAGCCCAAATAGGACTTGATGATGTTTCACTAGATATTCAAAATAAGTACTTTAGACTCTTATGGGAAGAGGCGCTAGGAAATCCGTCAAAAGCTAAAGAGATTTGGCTTAATAGTATTGAAAAAATGAATGATACAACAGTCTATGCTTACATACCGGATGAAATTGAAGATAAGATAGAGACCCTACCTAATGAGTACTATTTTATTCTTGCAAATATTGTTCGTCATGAGTCTATAAATTTAGAGAATATAATTCAATCGACGTGTTTGACTGAGGATATTGTTAGAAATGCTCTTAGAACATGCATTGACATTGGTTTAGTTGAGAAAAGTGCAAACCAGTACTCGATCGATCTATTAAAGCAACATGTTGTTTACTCAACATTAAGAAGGATGAACTTTATTTATGGATAATGCGAGTCTTGATAATATTAATGAAATTGTAAAACTTTTTGAGATAAGAAAGATTATCTACTTAATTATTAGTTTTATTATTCTCAGTGTTGTAACAAATCAAATTAATAATATATCGGCATACTTTCAAAAGAATTTTGCGAGCTCTCGTCTTTTAATTTTAAAGATTACAACTCTCTTAACTTTTGGAATTTATATTTTTGGAACTTTCTTCTTAGTTTATTCAATTCTAAGCCCTCCAAAAGAATTAATGATTGCTCTAGGTGGTTCTGCTGCAGTGGCCATTGGTTTCGCCCTTAAAGACCTAGTTGCCTCCATCATAGCTGGACTTATTTTACTCTTTGATCGCCCCTTTCAAGTTGGTGATCGCGTGAGCTTTGGAGATGTTTATGGAGAAATTACCAAAATTGGATTAAGAGCAGTTCGTTTAATCACTTTAGATGATAATTTAGTAACTATTCCTAATGCTAAGTTTGTACAAGATGCAGTTTCTAGTGGAAATGCAGGTGCACTCGATATGATGGTGGTCGTAAAATTTCATCTAGACATAGAAGCCGACATAGCACTTGCTCAAAAGATAGTAGAAGAAGTGGTGGCCACGAGTCGATTTACTTATTTGCGCAAACCAATTGTCATCACCTTAAATGAATTCATGGACAAAGAAATAATTGGAATTGAACTAACCCTTAAGGCCTATGTCCTAGATGTACGTTATGAGAAAAGCTTTCAATCTGATATCGTTAAAAGAGTCACTCTTGCGTTTAGAGAGCATAAGATAAAACGTCCTTTTTCTTAAAATACAAGAGGGAAAAATCCTCCAAGTACCTAATTTCATTTAAATAATTTTCAGTACTCTCCGATCTATAAAAAAAAACTTTTAAAGGATTTAAAAGAGGAGAGAAACATGAGGTTTATAGTATTACTATCAATTATTTTCGCGTCTGCACTACACGCAGAAACGATTTACACCCCCGAAAAGAACTTAATTATTAGACAGGAATTTGCCCCAAACGCTAAGGAATTAGCTGATCAAATTCGTACGCCTTACATTAAGGTTGTTAAGGAACAGATTAACTTTAATCGTGGCTCTGTATACGACACTATGATGCAAGCTATTGAGCTGGTGGAGTTAATTGTTAACTCTGAAACTTTTAAAGAACAAGTTATTGGCTATATGAATACCAGTGGTCAAAGGGCCTTTACCCGCAATGAAGGGCTTAGTAATGAGGAAGTATATCTTCGTTTAATGGAAGGAAGAGAAGTACTTGATCAAGAGACCCCAGGAGAGATGAACCTTTATATCCAACAATATAATCGTTGGTGGTCAAAAGTTATTGGCTATACAAAGATTGGTAAGAGTAAGTGGATATGGGTGAATTGGAAGTTTTATAAGAACTTTGATGCAAGTGAAATTGCAGGAAATGTTGTTCACGAGTGGATTCACCTTATGGGATTTTATCATGATTCGGCAAGTGATCACGATTCAGTTCCCTACGCTGTTGGTTATATTGCAAGAAATTTAATCAGCGAATACATCAGAACAGGACATATTAATTAATTAGAACTTTTAAAAGGATTTTAAAAGAGAGGTATACATGAAGTATTTATTATTATTTCTAATTAGCTTTAGTGCAAAAGCAATGCAAATAGACTCAGATATGAAGTTAATTTATCAACCGGAATTCTCTAAGAATGCGAGAGAACTAGCTCACGACACCCCTACTAAGTATATAGACGTTGTTGCAGAAGAAGTTATCTTTCCAAGAGGTTCTGCTAGAGATCGCATGCTTAATGCCATTGAGATGGTAAGCGAAATTGTGAACTCTGAAACATTTAAAGAAATGGTTATTGGTTATTTAAATGAATATGGACAAAGGTCTTATACACGTAATGAAGGACTAAGTAATGAAGAAGTCTATTTGACTCTTATGGAAGGTCGCGAGGTATTAGATCAAGATACTCCAGGCGAAATGAATCTTTATATCAAAAGGTATAGACCTTGGTGGCCATGGTCTAAGGTTATTGGATATACCAAGATTGGAAAAAGTAAGTATATGTACGTTAATTGGAGAAAGTATAAGTATTTTGATTCAATCGCAATGGCATCTAATATTGTTCATGAATGGATTCACCTTATGGGCTTTAGACATGACTCTGCAAAAGATCACGACTCTGTTCCCTATGCTATTGGCTATATTACTGGTCGATTAGCAGAGCAGTACTTGGAAGATGGTTATATTAGATAATAAATTTGGTTAAAAAATCAGAAACAAAAAAAGGAGCTAATTAAGCTCCTTTTTTATTTGTTTTACTATTATGAATTCTAAATAATTCTTCAATATACTCTTTTCGAAATGGCTTCTTTAAAAAGACATCAATTTTTTTATTTGCTTTTATTTTTTCCATATCATCTTTGTTTTCTGAAGATGAGAACATAGCGATAGAAATATTTTTTAATAGCTTAGAGTTTAACTTCATTAGCTCATCTAAAAAATCAAAGCCATTCATAACTGGCATATTAATATCAATTAAAAGAACAGATGGAGAAAAACCTAACTCTCCATTGATTAGTTTTTTAAGAGCTTCATTACCATTAGAGGCATGATCAAAATTTTCAAATAGACCAGACCTACTGACAAAGCTCTTCACGATAAATTGAATCGCTTCATCATCATCAATTAAAAATAAACCACTACTCATAAAGCTCCATAATTACGAGTTTATTAAGATTAAATTAACACTTTTCTAATAAAATACAATTAATAAATAAGTATTATACGACATATTTTGCGGTTTTCGATCTAATTTTAAGCAGTTAAGAAAAAAATATTTAGAGATAAAAGCGGATTCCACCCACGAGGAGGTTAAAGGATTGGACCTCTTCTAAGTCCTCTGAGCCCGATGTGCCTGATCCATTATCGTAATCAACACTACCATCATCTTGAGTCCAGGCCAGGCCATTAGTTTCAAAAAATAAAATAAAGCCCGGAGTTACTGGAATATTAAGGCCGATTGAAAATAAAGCGGCTTTATAATTTTCATCTTCATCTTTAATTGAAGTATTATAAGTTCCGCTACTACCAAGGTCAGTTATATCAGTTTTAACACTGGCATAACCTCCCCCCAATTTAAAGTGGAACCAACCGATTGAGAAGCGCAAACAAAAAAGAGCTAATTGAGTCTGTCTTTCGACATCAAAATATTGATCATACTGAAAACCTGTTTCCCCTAAATCAATAAGCTTAATTTCTGCACTTAAATACTTACCTAGTCTTTTACCAAGAATAAAGTATTTGCCAGTATCACTTGCAAAATCAATCTCAGGGTCATCACCAAAGTCAACCGCTTCTCCAGATAAAGATGCTGAGTTAGTGGTTTTTCCACCTGCAAGTGCCACATAGAATGTACCGTAGTCTTTTGCTAAGAGATTAGCAGAAACAAAAATAAGAAATGTAAAAACTAAAAAGCGTATACCCATCATAGATAAGTATACGCTAATTTACTTTGAAATATTTAAACCAGAAAAATTATCTCTTAAGCTCTCTCAAATACTGTCGCTACCCCTTGGCCTAAACCAATACACATTGTAGCAACGCCTAAGCTTAAATCCTTCTTTTTCATTTCATGTAAAAGAGTTGCGACAATTCTTGAACCACTACACCCTAAAGGATGGCCTAGTGCAATTGCTCCCCCATTTACATTAACAATCTCATCCATTTTATCTAAAAGGCCTAAGTCTTTTAAGACTGGTAAAGATTGTGCTGCAAAAGCCTCATTTAATTCCCATAATTGAATATCACTTACACTTAGTCCTGCACGCTTTAAAGCTTTATGAGTCGCCGGTACTGGACCGTATCCCATTATGCTTGGGTCACACCCACTAGCAGCAATACTTTTTACATAAGCTAAAGGCTCTAATCCAAGTGCATTAGCTTTTTCTTCACTCATGACAAGTAAAGCACTTGCCCCATCAGATAATGCAGATGAGTTTCCAGCAGTAACTGTTCCTCCACGTGGATTAAACACAGGCCTTAAAGAGAGTAGTGCCTCTAAACTAGCATCATCTCGATAAACTTCATCTTTATCAATCATTGTTGGAGCACCATCAGCATCTAAGCCAAGAACTGGAATAATCTCATCTTTAAAGCGGCCAGACTCAGTAGCTGCCTTTGCTTTTAAATGACTATTAAGAGCAAACTTATCTTGATCTTCACGACTAATTTTATGGAGTGTTCCTAATAACTCAGCAGTTAATCCCATTGAGCCAGATGCTTTTGCTGCAACAGTTGAGAAGGCAGGATTAAAGTCCACTCCATGAGTCATAGGAACATGTCCCA
>CAJXHA010000237.1 GCA_913053615.1 uncultured Bacteriovoracaceae bacterium
AGGTCTTGGTGGAATTCAATTTGAAAATTATGAACTAACACACTCTTTAAGCCTCGTTGCACTATGTTTGATTATTTTTTCTGGTGGAATAGAAACTGATCTTAAAGATGTTAAAACTCATTTAGTAAGAGGGGCTTTGCTTTCTTCTGTTGGCGTGATCATCACAACTGTGGTTGTTGGTGCCTTTGCACATTTTATTTTAAAACTCGCATATCTCGAATCTCTTTTATTGGGGGCTATTTTATCTGCAACTGATGCTGCTGCTGTTTTTGCTGTCTTTAAAGATAAAAAAGCTCAAGTTATAGCGAGGGATAAGAATTTATTAAAATTTGAGTCTGGAAGTAATGATCCAATGGCCTACTTTTTAGTAACAGTTATCCTAGGACTTATTGATAGTAGTAATGTATCTGGTTTAAATATTGGCATTAATTTCTTTTTAAACCCATTAATAGGTTTATTAGTCGGTATTATCTTATCCAAAGCATTTATTTCACTTAATAATATTATAAATCTTGAGTTTATTGGACTTTATCCTGCGCTAACTCTTTCTTTTCTTTTTATGAATTATTCCATTGCTGGACAGCTTGGAGGAAATGGTTTTCTTGCGATTTATGTATTTGGTATTTTAATAAGTAGTAAGAAGATCTTACATAAGACTCTTCTCTATAGTTTTTATGATGGGATTTCTTGGCTTTCTCAAATTGGCATGTTTGTTATGCTAGGGCTACTTGTATTTCCAAGTCGATTAATAAATATAGCTCCACAGGGAATTTTAATTGCACTCTTTTTAATTTTTATAGCTAGGCCAATTGCAATCTTTATCTGTCTTGCATTTAGCTCTTTTAACTTTAAAGATAAAACATTTATTTCTTGGGCCGGGTTAAAGGGAGCCACACCAATTGTTTTTGCAAGTTTTGCTGCTGTTAAAATGGGTGATAAGGCATACTTTTTATTTGATGCTGTTTTCTTTGTGGTGCTCGTTTCTGCACTTTTGCAGGGGATGACTTTAAAGTTTGTTGCTAGAAAAATGGGACTTCTCTATGAGGCGATAGAAGATCCAAGTTTTCCTGTTGACTTTGAAGTCTTAGAGAAAACTAAGAATGGCATTAAAGAAGTAGCTATTGAAGAGAGCGACTTTGCAGTAGGGAGGAGAGTCGTTGATCTAAATTTACCAACAGGCTCTCTCGTACTCTTTATTAAAAGAGAGGGAGCATTTATCATTCCTGATGGATCCACGATTTTTAATAATAAAGATCGAATCTTAGTCGTAACAATGTCTAAAAATGACATTGAAAAAGCAATTGAGTGTTTTAAAGTTGGAAAGGAAGCTGTTGAAGAGGTGAATCTTGCAACAGCTGAAATTATAACAAAGTCTTAAGTTATTTTTTTCTTAAAATTACGTACTCATCTCCTGGGTACCAGTGTAAAACACCTTGGTTTGAGAAAGATTGATTATTTTCATCTGTGTTTTCAATAAGTAAAGATACACTGTACATTGATCTTGCTGTTACGAATATTTTCATCTTAGTTGTAATACGAGTGAGGTCACTTTTAATTGCGTAAAAACTCTCTCTACAGATGGTGTCTTTGTTTATCCCTCTTGTTAATTCTGGGTGCTCATTTGAGATAACAGTACAAGTATAGTCACTTGCAAATGATTGAATTGAAAGGGTTAATAATGCTAAAATTGCAAAAATTCTCATAGTTATTCCTTTTAAAAGTTAATGCTCACTTACTATCTCTCTGTGGATAAGTCGTCAAATTACTAGTTGTGATCTTGATCTAAATTTAACAATACTATGAAGTAATTACGGGTATGTGAGTGATCTGTACTTTTTTTGCGCTTTTATTTGCTCTTATACTTACTGACAAAACGCTTAAGAATCTCATTACTTTCAGGAACTGAAACATCTTTAATGACTGACTTTAAACGATCCACTTCACTAGGATCGAAATAACCATAGTCTTTATAGATATCTATTCTTAAACTAAACTGCTCTTCATCGGCTTCTGGGTGAAATTGAGTTGCATAAATATTCTCTTTGATACGAAACATTTGCACCGGGCAGGGACCTGAGCTTGCGAGTAGTACTGCCTCGCTTGGTACATTATCACAGGCTTCTTTATGACCCACCAAGGCCTGAATTTTTTGAGGAAAGCCTTTAAGTAAGTCATCATTCTTAGCTTCTTCAGTTAAAGTTATTTCAACCGGCCCGATAGACTCTGCAAATTTAGTCGATATATTAACACCACAAAAACTTCCTAATAATCCATTTCCAGAACAAGCTCCAAGAAATGGAAAGTCTTGAGGAATCATCTTAGTGAAAAGACGATTGAAAAATGCCTGAACCTCATTTTGTAGATCACTTCTTTGCTCTAGAGGAGTTGAGATATCAAACGGGCTTCCTCCTGCAATAATGGCACAGTACTTTGTTAGATCAATATCGCGAACTTTTAACTGCTCAACGCGAATACGCTCAACCATTTCAGGATTGATCTGACCTTTATTGATAATGGCCTGAAACTCGCTATCTGCTGTTTCATCTTCTGGGCGCATTTGGAGTATGAGGAATTTTTTCATGGAGTTAGCTTAGCAAAAATGTCTCTATTAAAGAAGGGATTTTACTACAGAACTAACCATAGATTTTATATTTGTAATATCAAAACCACTCTCACATAAGAGTTCATTACTCATAAACCAATCTTCATCAATGGCATAAGGAGAATAATTTTCATCAGACTTTTCTTTGGCCAGTACTAATTTCTTACCAACTGTATCTTCAATAATGTTAACAAAGTTACCAATACTAATCCCACCAGTATTACAACAGTTAATTGGCCCAAGAATTCTATTCTCACCAATATGCATAAGTGAGCGAGCAGCATCATCTGATGATATAAAGCTTATTTTTGCATCTAGACTATTAAAGAAAATTTCTTTTCCCTCTTTGATTCTATTATAATGAAAGAGTAATCTCTGAGTTGTGTCATCATCTCCTAGTACAATGGGAAAGCGTACATAGGAGGCCGGGAAAGCGGCAAGTGTTTCAAAGCCGACTTCAGCTTGTCTTTTCGCCTCAGCATAGTTTGAAAAGGCCGTTTCTTTTTGGGTAAACTCATGAACTCCAGGATTAAAGTCATCTTCTTTAAGGTTCTTTCCAGCATTATAAACAGATTGAGAAGATGTAAAAATATAATGAGCTACACGATTATTAAAAATCTCACAAGCTGCATTCGCTGTATCGTAATCAAAACAAACTTGATCATAAACTACATCCCAAAACGTATCACCTAAGAGCTCTTTCATTTTAGTTGTATCACTACGATCACATTTAATCCGTTGCACCTTATCACCAAGGTCATCATCTAAATTTGTACGATTTAATAAAGTAATATCATGATTAGCTGCAACTAAGTTATGAGCTAATTTTTTTCCAAAGAAACTATTTCCACCAATAATAAGAATTTTCATATTTTACCTTTCTCTGAATAAATATTAACAAAATTTAAGGTTAATGTTAAAATACATTCATGAAAAAAATTACACACTCTGTTATTTCTCTAATCGTTATTACTTTGTTATTAGCAGTTTTTACTGGCTGTGATGAAGCAATAAAGAGCAATAAAAAATCAGAAGTCCCTAAATCAAAAGAATTTAAACCTTATGAGAAAGAATTATCTAAGCTAAGTGGTCAGTTAGTATATGTACCTGTTTACTCAAGCATTTATAATCAATATGAAAGCAATATCCTGCATATGACTGCAATTTTGAGTATTAGAAATATATCTCCTAATAAAGAGATTATAATAACTCGAATAGAATATTACGATACAAATGGAAAATTAATCAAAAAGTTTATTCATAAACCTTTTTCACTTGGAAAGATGTCTTCAAAGGATTTTGTCATTGCAGAAAATGACCTTGAAGGGGGAACTGGGGCTAATTTTTTAGTGGAATGGGATTCTAAGACGAAAATAGCTACACCTATAATAGAATCAATTATGATTGGGAATTTAGGAACAAAAGGTTTTTCTTTTACATCAAGAGGTAAAGTTATAGAGTCGCATTGATAGGCTTTAGTATTTTATATGGTGCCATGACAGCACCATAAAAAAGTTAATTCTTTTGTCTAGTCACCAGTATTGTAATTACAAATAGTATAGCTTGCTTTTAATTCGTTTCTAACATTGAAAAGACATATACGATAAGTTGCTTGCCAACCATTATAGCTATGTGTCTCATGTGTTGCTATGTTAGAATTCAGCCAAGTAATATCAGTCAATTGATTGCTCTTGCAATCAGGTACCGTTTTGTAAGAGAAACCAGTTCCACCGAATACTTTTATTTTATTAGAATAATAAGGTTGCATTTTACTAACAAGTATTAAGTCCATCTCTAGGTGGCTTCTGTTATTGTTAACTTCTGCATATATTGAATTGTTATCAACTTTTGATGAGACTCCCTCGCAATATGAGAAAACGGGTACACTAATTAGTGAAATAAGAACTAAAATAAATTTCATAATATTCCTTTGTTATTTTTTATTTGATATAGCGAAATCAATCTCATTTATAAAGAGCAGTATTGTTAAGATTGTGTTTATGTGAGCAAATAACAAACATAGCAATAAGTTTAATCACTCATTTTGAAATTATTACATACTTTTGAAAGAGAAGGATGGCAATGTTTACCAGTTACGATTTTTAAAAAAATATAATGATATATTGCTTACGGGAATTCGTATTGAAAAGGAAATCATGCATAATCTTTTGAATGTGATCTTATCAGTACTTATTATTTTTTCTTCTCTTTTTCTTACTAAATCGGCTTTCGCTGATTCATCTGCATATGAAATTGAGCTCTTTTGCCAAGACATCAATGTACTCATTCAAAGAGTACATGTGGTGAGTGCAAATATTGCTAATGCAAATACCACTCGAACTCTGGAGGGAGGACCATATAAGCGACAGATTATAAATATATGTGAAAAAGGGCACTGCAAAGTAACCGAGTCTAGTGCTGCTCCTATTTTAAAATATGAACCAAGTCATCCGGACGCTGATAAGAATGGATATGTGGCCTATCCAAATATAGATGTTCATAGAGAGATGAGTGATTTGGTGAAAATTCAAAGAGCATATGAATTAGTAGTTAAACATGCACCAATTAAATCGATTGATCTATTAGTAGGTACAAAACTTGAGCATTGCTTTGAGGATTATACCTACTTTAAAGATGGTTATGACTTTAAAAAGTATCTTGGTCGCTAATAAATAATTTAGA
>CAJXHA010000238.1 GCA_913053615.1 uncultured Bacteriovoracaceae bacterium
TAAAAAGACCTGTCGCAAAGATTACACCTTTATAATCTTCTTCAATTTGCTCGCCAGTCTTTCTATCTTTATAGGCAACTTTCATTGAACCATCATCATTTCGAGTTACTTTTTCAATGATGCTATTAAAGCGGATATTTTCATAGAGATTAAAGTTCTTAGCAAAGTCTTTGAAATATTGCTTTAATACTTTTTGAGATGGGAAGTCAGCTACGTCATCACCAAAAGGAAACTCATCATATTGAGTCATGGTTTTTGAAGAAATCAAATGTGCAGAATTATACATCGTCGAAAGAGGATTATCTTGATTCCAAATACCACCAACATCATCACTGTATTCGAAGGCCTGAAAAGGGATGTTTTTCTTTTTTAAACACCTCACCATTGCAAGACCACATGGACCAGCTCCTATAACTGCATACTTTGACTTTGTACTCATAATTGAACTCCTTATCAATTCCAATGTACCAGTTATCGGATTCTTCTCAATTTCATTCATTGACAGATATGGTGGTTTCTTGTCAAAAAGCAACTCAACCGCCTAGAATTATTAGGTTTTACCTTGTGAAACCAGATTGTTTTTAGGTGTAAAAATAGGTAATTTCTACACCTTTTAAGAAGGTAAATTACTTTAGTATTTTCCCTACTAAGTCGTATTCATGAACTTCAGTAATCTCGACTTTTACTATTTCACCTGGATGTGCCCATCCATCATTTATGATAACTTTACCATCGATATCTGGAGCTTGACCTTGGTGGCGTCCTTGTAATAAGAGATCCGTTTCTTCGTGTGCCCCCTCAACTAAAACATCTACTGTTTTACCGATAAATTGAGAGTTCAATTCTTCAGCTATTTCTTTTTGAACTTCATATACTTTTTCAAAACGTTCTTGAATAACTTCTTCAGGCACTTTATCTTTTAATCTGAGAGCAGGTGTTCCTTCTTCATCAGAATACTTAAAGACCCCAAGGTGATTAAATTTTAATTCTCTTACACCTTTTAAAAGTGCCTCAAAATCTTCTTCTGTCTCACCAGGGAAACCTACAATGACACTCGTTCTAAGAACAATTCCAGGAATTTTCTCACGAAGAGTTTTTACTTTCTGGTGAATAATATCTTCTGTTACTCTTCTATTCATTCTCTTTAAAACTTTATTTGAAAAGTGCTGAATAGGCATATCTAAATACTTACAAATTTTATCAGAGCTTGCCATAAGATCCATTACGTCTTCAGTAAGATCGTCTGGGTAGAAATAGAACACTCTAATCCAATCAGCTCCCGTGCCCTCTAAGCTCTTTAACATATTATAGATTTCAGGGTTTTTTCCTTCAGTCTTCTCAAAGCCAGCAAAGTCACTTCCATAATCAGAGAAATCTTGTGAGATTAAGTTCAATTCTTTTACACCTGACTCTACTAATTTCGTACCTTCTTCAACAAGAGACTCTACACTTCTTGAGCGAAGCTTTCCGCGAAGAGTTGGAATAATACAAAAAGTACAATTTCTATTACATCCCTCACTGATTTTAAGCCATGCCATATAACCAGGTGATGTATTCATACGTGGATCAAACTCTGTATGGATATATTTAGGAATTTCTACGAATGATTTTTTTTCTAACTTACCTTCTTCAAAAGCCTTTAAAAGAGGTACAATTTTATGATACTCACCTGTTCCAATAAACATATCAACTTCAGGCATTTCTTTTTCAAGATCATGGAAATATCTCTGTGCCATACAACCACTCATTACAAGTGCTTTACAATTTCCGTTCTCTTTATAATCTGCAAGTTCTAAAACAGTTTCAATTGATTCCACCTTGGCAGCTTCAACAAATGAACATGTATTAACGATGATAACTTCAGCATCCTCAGGTTTCTGAGTAATACTAAATCCATCAAGATTTAAGTGACCTAACATAACCTGTGAATCAACTAAGTTTTTTGAACAGCCCAGTGAGCTAAAGTATAAAGATTTACTTTCAAAAGTTTGCATATATATCCCTCTTATATCAAAGGGTTATATCTCACTCTCGGCACCATCTGGCCATGAGCATGTAAAAAGTATACAGCATCCCAAAAATTTGAAACCTATGTTACAATTTCAATATGTTAAAGCTTTTAATTATCAGTTCATTTTTATTTTCATCTTGTCTATTTGCAGGCGGTGTTGCTCAAGAGGATACAGACGTAAAAATTGAAAGGGCATTTCTTACAGACGGATGTACAGGCTGGATTGATGGTACTCGAAAGTATGATTGGTCTCACTGCTGTGAAAAACACGACCTTCAAATGTGGGCCGGTGGAAGCAAAGAGAACAGAAAGAAAGCTGATAAAGAATTAAAAGCATGTATCAAAGAAGCTTCAAATGGATTTCATGCTTGGGTTATGGGTGCTGGAGTGTTTATCGGTGGACTTAGCCCTATAAAAATAGAAAGTAAAAAATGGGGAAATGCTTGGGGAAAAAACGCTGGTTATTTTGAATTAACACCAGAGCAAATTATAGACCTTGAAAACTCATTATTCTCTGATCAAACACATTACTCAAATGAAGAAGTATTAGAATTTATAGAAGAGTTAAAAGAACTCAATTCTCTCGATAAAAACAACCAATAGACTCTTTATTTTGCATACTCGAATTTAAGACCATAACCCCAACTTCAACTGCATTTCTTAAACCAATTAATTCATCATGAAGCTGAGCATCTCGATAGAACTTGCTAATTTCTTCACTTAACTCTCTAAACATAGCTCGAGCACGAGAAAGCCTATTCTTCGATCTAGAAAGTCCAAGGTAATTCCACATGGTTTGCTTTATTGAAATTATGTCTTGTGCCACGAGGGCCAAATCAATTTCTGTTGAGCCCAGACTCCAGCTCTTTATATTATCTGCACAATATAATTGTTCATTCTCAATATCACTTAAAATAACTTCAGCACTAATATAACCAAAACAAAGTCCCTCTAGTAATGAGGTTGATGCCAAACGATTTGCACCATGTAATCCAGTACAAGCAACTTCACCTACAGCATATAGATTTTTAAGATTTGTCTCTGTTTTTAAATTTGTCTTAACCCCACCACAAGTATAATGAGCAGCTGGAACAACAGGTATTGGTTGTTTTGTAATATCAACTTTGTGTTCCTTACAATAATTATAAATTGTTGGAAACCTCATCTCAATCCAGTCTGGATCTTTATGAGTAATATCAAGAAAAACACAATCATCTTTTAAATCAATCATCTCAGAGACTATTGCTCTTGCAACAATATCACGTGGAGCCAGCTCTGCATCTGGATGATACTTTTTCATAAAGTATTCACCTTTAGAATTAATTAACCTTCCTCCTTCTCCTCTGACGGCTTCAGAAATAAGAAATCTTCTTTGATTCGTTCCAGAATAGAAAGTGGTTGGATGAAATTGTATAAATTCCATATTTGTTACGCGAGCTCCAGCTCTTTTTGCCATCGCGTGACCATCGCCACGACTTCCAGCAGAGTTGGAATTATGTAAATATAAAGAAGCTATTCCCCCAGTGGCCAGAATAGTTTTCTTTGCAATTATCTTTTTCACTTTATTATTTTCTTGGTCAAAAATGTATGCACCAACAACTTTATCTTCCTCATAACGTTGCTCTATACGCACACCATGGTGACTTGGTGTAATCAAATCAATCGCTGTATGTGATGTAAGAAAAGTAATATTTGGAAAACGTTCAGGATCATTTAAGTAATTAAGCATAGAGATTTGAATTTCTCGCCCAGTGTAGTCTCCGCGATAAATAATACGTGCTTCACTGTGAGCAGCTTCCTTGGTAAAGAGTAACTCTCCAGCATCATTTCGATTAAACTCAGAGTGAGCTTTGGTTAAAAGCAGCTCCTCAAGAATTTCAGCAGATCTATCAGCAAGTAATTGAGCTGCATTAAGATTAGCAGTCCCACTACTAGCAACTTGAATATCTTCTACAAGGCTCGCCCTATCAGCTTCATTACCAGGAACATAAATGATACCACCTTGAGCCCAATAGGTATTCGTTTTTTTGGGCTTTTTTTCACGAGTCACAATACAAACTGACTTACCATTTTCAGCCAACTTAATCGCTGAACTTAATCCAGCAATGCCACTTCCTAGAATGAGAACATCAAAATTATTTTCCATACTTTAAAGAAATATCCTTTGCTGGAGCAGCATAAGTTATTGATCCAACACTAATGGCATCGACTCCGTTAATTTTATAATTCTCAATTGTCTCGAGATTTATTCCACCTGAAACTTCAATTGTTTGAAACTCTTTTTTATAACCAATAACTTCCTTTACATCTGTAGGAGAAAAGTTATCTAACATAATATGTTTTACACCTAGTTCACTGGCCTCAAGAAACTCATCTTTTGAGTGGACCTCTAGAATAAGTGGTGTGTAAAAGCCATTTAAGTTATTAAAGAACTCAAGAGCGCCCTTAATACCACCAAAATAATTTTTATGATTATCTTTAACCATAAATGCATCTAGTTGGGAGAAACGATGGTTCTTTGCTCCACCTACTTGAGTTGCATATTTCTCTAAGCTTCTAAGACCTGGTGTTGTTTTTCTAGTATCGAGAAGGTTAATACCTGAGCCCTCTAGCTTCTTAACAAATAAGTTTGTAAAGCTAGCAATACTACTAGCTCTTTGTAGTAGATTAAGTCCTATTCTTTCTCCACTTAATGCAATATTAAAAGGTAAATCAAAGTTTATCTCTGAACCTTTTGCATATGGCTTTCCTTCATACTCTGAAAGATTTAATTCCAACTTAGGATCTAAAATATTAAAAGCTGCTTCAAAATATGGAAGGCCTGCGAGAATTAAATCGTCTTTAATTTTTAAAGAGCACTTAACATTATGACTTGGTAACTTTTGAATATATTGAATATTTTTAAAGAGCTCGTCTTCCTTTAAAAATGCCTCTATTTGCTGATTAATCTCTAAGTTTTTCATGTTCTGTACTTATAATTTTTCAAGCAATTAAGCAATTCTATCTAGTGGATATCAATTACTTGCCTAGCTCAAAGGAACGTAAATTCAAGCACTTACTAAGAGTGAAAGTTTCACTAATCATGCAATAACTATATTATGAAACAATTGGTGCTCATTCTCTTCGTATACCTTTTGGCCTATGAGGCTCAAGAAGGCTTTTATGCCAAGAGAGCTTATAATACAAAAGCTTGCTCACTTGAGAGAGCATTAATACTTGGTGAGAAACATTGCATTCCCTATAAGCTCAAAAAAAAATTAAAAGAG
>CAJXHA010000239.1 GCA_913053615.1 uncultured Bacteriovoracaceae bacterium
TGCACTTATCACTCCTTTTCACCGTGGTGGTGTTATTGAGCCGATGAACTTTGAAGATGAAACGGCTGAAACTTTTGGTTTAGGTAAGATTAGCGAACTAACATCTAAGATGCGCTTTGATACTCTTTCATGTGTTGAATGTGGGAGATGTACAAATGTATGTCCAGCCAATATTGCAGGACGACCATTAAATCCAAAAACTATTATTACTAAGATGCGTGATTTTAGTGTAGGAGCAAAAGAAGACAAAGACTTCTGGGAAGCTCAAACTTATTCTGATATTGAATTAGATTCTTGTACTACTTGTGGAGCTTGTATGCAGGAATGTCCGATGAATATTGAGCATGTTCAACCAATCATGGAACTTAAACGTTATAAGGCACTTACTCTTGGTCAGATTCCACCAGAGGCCGCAACTGCCGTTAATAATATTCGTATCAATGGAAATCCATGGGGTGTATCACAAGATGAACGTGATCAATGGATGAATGATTTAAGTGAAGAAGATAAACCAGCTCTTATTGAGCCAGGTAAGAAAGTTGATTACCTCTATTATGTAGGTTGTGCTGGATCTTACGATAATAATAACCAGAAGGTTGTTCAAGATACAGTGAAACTTTTAAAGAAAGCTGGTGTTAACTTTGCTGTAATGGGGAAAACTGAAAAGTGTAACGGGGATCCGGTAAGACGTTTTGGTGATGAATACTCATTCTATGAATTTGCTATTGAGAATATTGCAACTTTAAATCAGTATGACTTTGATAAAGTAGTAACTCATTGTCCTCACTGTTTACACACAATTGGTAAAGAGTATGGAAAATTTGATGATGGTGATTTTACAACTGTTCATCACACTGAATTACTTGCAGACCTAGTTAAAAATGGAAAACTAACACCTAAGAAAGAAGTTAAAGAGAATTTAACTTTCCACGACCCTTGTTACCTAGGGCGTCATCACGGTGAATACAATGCTCCGCGCGAAATCCTAAAATCAATCCCAGGCGTTCAATTGACGGAAATGGAGAAAAATAAGGATAAGGCACTCTGCTGTGGAATGGGCGGTGGAAATATGTGGTACGAAGTTCATGAAGGAAAAGATCTTGTTATGAACCGTCTTGATCATGTTGGAGAGACAAAGTCAGAGAAACTAGCTACATCTTGTTCATTCTGTATGATAAACTTTCACTCAGGTAAGGGAAAAGTTAAAGAAACGGAAGAATTACAAATTGAGGATGTTGCAAGTATACTTTCTAAATCTGTTGAATAAACATAAAAGAGGAGCTCTCTTTGGAGGGCTCCTCATTCTTTTTTTTATCATTCCTAAAAATTCTCTTGCTCAAAATGGCTTTTATAATAACTTTGAAGAGTTAATTAAAATCAGCAAAACAAACTATCTAAAAAAACTAGAAAAGCTTACAACCAATCTTAGCGAATTAAATGATCTCACTGATCCAAATCTTGCCGAACTAGACCCTGACTTTATCAATACCATGATATTCTATACTCCAAGTCGCTACAGTGCTCTTGTGGCTAAAGATAAGTGTAGTCTGTATGATGTAATCTTGGCCGACCTCGCACAATCCCACGAAGGAGATATTCGCTTTTTTATCGTTCGTTATAAGAGCGATACAGGTGAAGTAAAAACAGTAGCAGTAAATAGAAATATTTTTATGGATAAGGTGGCCTATGCTCAATGCCCAAGTATTCAGCGTTTTTTCCAATACTTTAATCTTGCAAATGTTGAAAAAACATTAAAAACAATTACCTTACCTACTCCAAAGAGTGATGAAGAATGTAAGGAGATACATAGACAATTTGTTGAGGATTATAAAACACCATACCTATGTAAGATCTCAGATCATGTAAAACAAATCCCTCGTTTAACTTTACAAGTAAAAAATACATCAAAATCCAATTACCGAGAGCTTCAAAGACTTAAACGAGAGCTAAGAATTGCAAGTAAGTACCAAGAAATCCTAAATGGTGATGCAGTCGACTACTTAGAATCTCTTTGTGCGAATATTGAAAAACCACAATTATTTTGTGATTCCTTTTTTAAATCCAGCTTTTGGGAGCGTGCCGAAACTGGCGAGAAGTCACAGTTCTATATTTACAATATGTGTCGAGATCATCTTAATAAAGCGGATCTAACTAAAAAACAATTGGCAAAGTGTAGTAGAGAATTCACTAGTGAAGAAAATCTATGTCATTACCTAGGAAAGCAAGAAAAAGTTTTATTACCAAAATCAAACTGTGAGGAATTAAGTCAAAGATTAAATCGCAGTAAGCTCTATAGTGATTACTATGATTGCCCTGCCGAAGTAGCAAATGACGGGATTATTAATGTAACTAGAATTCTCAATCACTTTGAAAAAGATGTTTATGTAAATAAAAATTCATGTAATACAACCACGACAAATGTTTTTGCAAGATTTGTTAATGAGTCAACTGACGGCAGACTATGGAATGTTAAAGCATGTTATCAGGACAAAATCTATGACCGTGAAGAGTGCTTTCCTATGGTCTACGGAGATATTCCTGGAAGTGAATTAAGTATTAGTAATGTTATAAAGAGAGTTCTTTCTAAAACAAAAGGTTTTGGAGCAAGTCAAACTTGTGAATTTGTTGCTGAATCTGTTTTCCAACCAAGATTATTAAAGTACAAAAATGGATGCTTTATTATCTATGACCCCAATAATTGCTATGGAACTGAATGTAAGTTTAAAATTGTTCTAAACGAAAGAGAAGTTGATAATATTAAAATCACAAGTGGAAGTAATTTTGATTACTACCCTAAGGACTTTCAAGGAGCGAATTACTCCTTAATGAATCTTATCAAAGCAAGATTTAAACTTCAGTCAAAATCAATTATTAATATCGCTTTTTTAAAACAGGTTTTCAAAGATCACCCAGACACAATTATCCATGGTGTTGCATGTGCGGAAGATCTTTTACCGAACTTTTATCGAAAAAGAGTGCTTAATCAATGTCGTCCACTTCCCTTCTTAGTTGATGGGTATAAAGAAGACAAAGGGCTTGTTTCTGTCATAATGAGAACGGCACATGATAGTCTTCATGCTCCAAGACTTGTTCCTTGGAGTTACTTATATTCGTCATTAAAAGACTATCAGAGAAGACATCCACTAAATCAATGGGGGTTAAATGCTTTATTTAAATAAGTTTTCACTAATCCTTTTTATTACCATGATTAGTGGTAGTACTTTTACTCAAGAAATTGATAAACCTCTACCTGTATTAAAAACAAAACAGTCATTAAATAATATTCGCTTTATTAGCAGTGATGGAAAGCTTACGTATTTTCAAAGACGCTCTGGAGACCTGCAATTATCTAAAAATTACTTAAATTACGAAGTACTTAAAAGAGATAAATTTACTGAGTACTTTATCTCTGCCAGTGATACGAAAAAGAAAATGCTGATTGAAATTGACTCTAGCTTTCATACTGAGATGAACCACTTAAAGAAAAATGAAATTTACATAATGGATTATGGCTCTTCTGAGCCCCAAAAAGTCACTGAGGGTGCTTTTCCAAAACTTCAATTTAAGGATCGTTTCTTTAGTTACTTTGACACTAAAAAGAAGTCGCTTCACTATGTGGAAACAAATGATCTTAAAACTGTCTTCACCATTAAACTTAATAATAAGCTAAACCCTTATTATGTCCCTGAAACAGATATGATTACGAATTACGATATAGTCTACACTGATATAAATAGTTCAGGACAAAATGCAATTCTAATGTACTCTGCTCTCGATAAGAAAAGTAAAGTTATCTATAAAAGTACACTATCTGGAGGAAGACTAGACTATTGTATTATGGATAAGAAGATCTATATCGGAGAATTTAGTTTTGGAGATATCCCCAACGCATCTAAAATCGTTGAGGTTCCTATCTATAATAATGAAGGGTTTAAAAACTATAAGGTTATCTATCAGTCACAACAAAGTGATATTGGAAATTTAAATTGTAGTGAAGATAAAATATATTTTATAAAGACTCTTTCATATAATAAGAAACTTAATTTAAAGCAAACAGAGATTGCCGCTTATAATATTAAAACTGCTAATACCGATATTTTAACAAACTTAAAGTATGTCACTCAAATTATCAAAATTGATGACATGATTGTGGCACCCTTTAGAGGGGAATATTATCTTATAAAGGGGAATCCAACCCTTACTCAAGATGGGATCGAAAAAGATAAAGCTGTTGATGAAAGGGACTTAAATTTAGAATGAAAAACTTGATCATTTTCACATTCTTATATTCAATAAGTCTGCTAGCACAAGATAACCTGCTACAAGGGCTAAGTTTAACAGAAGATATTTCTGAAGAACTTAAAATTATCGTCACTCATTTAAATGAAAGTCCAATAGAGCGTGAACTTGCTGAAGAAGCCATAGCAGCAGCAACACTTATCAATTCCGATGTGAAAAAATTGGACAAGGTAAATTTACTTTTTTTAATCAAGTCAGAAATCTACAAAGGACTATTAAATAATCAGTATATGTCTTACTCTGACTCTGTACAGATTTCTTCTGTCATTTTAAAAAGCATTAGAGAAAAATTTAAAAAATATGATTTAAATTACTCCCCAATGGCGAAGTGGATTTTTCAGTCAATTGAAAAAGATCTGGGTCCTTATGAGAAAGATGGCTTTATTGACCGCTACCAAACAGTGAACCGCTCAAATATTAAAGAAAGGGCGAAAGCATTAGAGCTAAGTAAATCTTTAAAATATATTTCACCTTGGATAATTGCATTGGAGTCAAAAACACCAGACCAGTTTAATGAGATGCTTGCAAAGATTAGTGTTGATATCTTAAAGCAAATCTCCCGTAAAACTTATTTCTTTCATGAGTTTTCCTCTCAATTTGCCACAGAACTAAGAGAAGGCCTTTTTGTTATCCCAAGTTTAGCTCCAAGTAAGCCTGAGGTGAAACTGCCTACAGGTGACGCATCGCTAGAAGAACGCAGCAAGGAACAGAAAGAGAAGGCAGAAAAAAATCTTGAAACACTTGAAAATACACAAGACTTAGAGGGCTCATCTAAGGCCATTGATCAATTAATAGAAAAAGAAGCTCCTCCCAAAGATCAGTGGACACCAAAAGAGTAAATTCATTCACAAATCCCCTATAATTTGTTAAAAAAATACCTCTAAAAGGTTAGAATCATGAGTTTATCCAAAAAACCCTATAAGGGATGTCGTGACTTTTTCCCAAGTGATATGCGTGTTCGAAATTACTTATTCG
>CAJXHA010000240.1 GCA_913053615.1 uncultured Bacteriovoracaceae bacterium
GAAATTACTAAATTTCTAAAAGATATTACTGCTAAGTATCCTAAGATTGCGAGTCTTAAGTCTATTGGGAAATCAGTAGAAGGAAGAGAGCTTTGGGTTGTTAAAATTTCTGATAATGTTAATACAGATGAAAGAGAACCAGAGTTTAAGTATATCTCTAGTATGCACGGTGATGAGATCACTGGTAGAGAGCTGACTCAGTTCTTAATCAAAGACTTATTAGAGGCTTATGGTAACGATCCAAGCATCACAGAATTAATTGATAATACTGAAATTTATATTATGCCTTCTATGAATCCAGATGGTTCACAAAGAAGACAAAGAGCAAATGCTAATGGATATGATTTAAATAGAAACTTTCCTGAGTATACACGCAATGACCAAAATACATCGAATAATAGACAACCTGAGACTGTTGCTGTGATGAATTTTCAAAGTGAAAGAAATTTTGCTCTAAGTGCTAACTTTCACGGTGGTGCTGTTGTGGTTAATTACCCATGGGATGCAACTTATTCAAAGCACCCATTTGATAAATTAGTAAAAGATATCTCTCTTCGTTATGCTGGACTAAACTCTGAAATGAGAAACTCTAGAGAGTTTAATGATGGTGTAACAAATGGTGCTGATTGGTATGTATTAAGAGGTGGGATGCAAGATTGGTCTTACGCTTATCATAATGACCTACAAGTTACAGTTGAATTAAGTGATACTAAGTGGCCACGTTATAGAGAGATCCCAGGTTTCTATGATAGAAATAAAGATTCTATGATTGAATATATTAAGGCCGTTCATCAAGGTGCTGGTTTTAAACTTGCTGACCGAAATGCAACGGGTAAAGTGAGTATCATTAAAGTTCTAGGTCCAAATGCTAGTGAACCAAAAGGTAGTTATGGTTTTGGGCATGGAGAATTTTATAAGGTACTTGAAGAAGGTAAGTATCGCTTTAATGTTCTTGTAGATGGTGAGAGTTCAAGAAGATTCTTTGAAGTTACTGTAAAAGAAAATACTGTCTATGTTGATGGTAATTATACTGAATTATAAAATATAAAAGATTCATAAAGTTAAGAAGGGCCTAGTTTAGGCCCTTTTTTTATTTAAGCATTTCTAGAATGATTTTGGCATGCTTTTCACTAACAGGCTGAATGCTTAAGCGAGAGCCTTTTTGTAAGAGCATCAGATCTTTAAGTTTTTTATTCTCTTTTAATTCATCTCTAAGAATAGGGGATTTAAACTTTTTCTTATATTTCACTTCAACGCAAATCCATCGAGGCTCTTCTTTTGTTGCTTTTGGATCGTAGTACTTAGAATTTTTATCAAATTGAGAGGGGTCAGCAATACCAGTTTGATTAATAATTGCTAGTCCATAAATTCCCGTTTCCTTGGTACTGGAATGGTAATAGAGAATAATATCTCCTTTTTGACATTCATCACGCATAATATTTCTGGCTTGGTAATTGCGAACACCTTCCCATAGGCATTTCTTATCTGTTTTTAAATGATCTATGGAGTATTCATCTGGTTCTGATTTAAATAACCAATAATTCATTTTCACCCTTTTTTTATAAGTTAACTAACCGTTATTACAAGATTCTAATTGATTTATTTAATTATAGAAAGTCTCATTATTTCCGATAAGTTAGCTGATGAAAATATACTTATCTTTATTGGCCATTTTTCTAGGGATATTCCAGTGGAATCAGAGTTTCGCACAGACGATTTGTCACAGCGTTTATAGACCTAATATTGGAAAGGCCCATTCAAATAATATGGAAATATTAGCTCAGCTAAATCGCGTTGATAATTCTCTGAGTTTTCTAAATAGACAAGTCAGAAAAAGTGAAGTGCACACAAGTTATTATCAGCAAAAAGTTGTTCGTGATTTTGAAAAAGTAGAAAAGGCACTTTTAAATAATGATGTGAACGCAGCACGAATTAAAATTGGCTCTCTTTATACTAAGGTTCAAACATCGTACTTAAAAGTACTTCAGCATAGTAAGCTTACTAAGGCGTTGAGAGAGGCCCACCAGATTGGACTAATCGATGTTAAGCCATTTCTAAAAGAGAAAGAAGTTGTTGATTATTTAATTGATTTATATGGATCAAGAATAAATAACTTAGATGATATTGCACGGGTATTACGAGAGGTAGAAGAAGATATAATTAAGGATATTCGTGTTCTAGGTAAAAACTTTCAGCGCTATGAGTATTATAGCGAACCACTAAAAAAACTAAAGGGAGCTGGTTATTGTTCAGCTGCTTGTAAGGATTCAATTAAGCTTTTAGAAAAAGAGCTGAGTGTACTTAAAGGTGCTAAGGCCAATATGGTTAATGATTTTATTGGTATGGAAAAATCCATTACCCTAAATAAAGTAAGATCAGTATATGCAAGCCACCCTGAAACTTTATTAATTCAAAGAAAGAAAGAATTATTATTTGAAGGGATAGGTGTCCTTAAAAGATTTGTTGAAAAATATAGTCTTTTACGTAAATTAACTAATTACTTAGCAGATAATTTAAGTCCACGCTTTCGTGGTTTATTTCGCATGTTACGCTCTGTCTTTGATGAACGTTATCTTTTAAAACACTCTAAAGGGATTGAAAGAATTATTAATAGTGAGCTAAGTGCAACTCAAAAGTATCAATTAATGAAATCAGAAGTTCGCGATATAGATGAAAAATTATTTTGGGTGGACTTATCGAGAACTCCTAGTAATAAAGCTAAAAAAGCATGGGAAGAAATTAAGGATGTGGCCAAGAATAAAAACCAAGCGGAACTCAATCAAATGCTTGATGCTCAAAAAGTAGGTGAGGTGCTTGGCAGCCCTAGAAATAGAAATATTAGAAATACTATTCGAATTGTTTCTACATTGGCCCTCGTAGGGGGAAGTGTGGCTTACTTTAGTTTTGAAACAGATGATGATGATAATGGAGATGATCAAGACTTTAATCAAGTTGATACCCAAAATGGAAACTCTATAGATGATTTAAATAATGGAAATTCAATTGATTTAGACAATGGTGAAGATCAAGTAAATGATATTGATAATGATTCCACAACTGTTTTAATCGACTATTTATCACCTGAAGATAGAGAAATCGAAGACTTAATGATTGATTTACTTGAGGTTAACGCTGATATAGAGGCTGAAAAAGATTCCCCTTAGGTCCTAGTGATTTTAATATCCATGTCTTGACTCCGATAAAGAGAATAGGAGTCGCTTATGAAATTTATTGTCGGATTTAGTTTTATTTTTATCTTATCTTGTTCTCAAACAGTTGAAACAAAAAAGTATCAACGCTTTGATAGGGTTAGTTATCTAGAGCAAGGAGCAAGACCAGAGTTTTACTTCTCCCATGATAATCAAAAAAATAATTCAAATAAGAGAGCCCCTGCCAGTGTTGCAGCAATGTCAGATACTGAAAGCGAGGAGTTAACTTCTCTAAGAGCTTTATACTTTAGTTCTATTTGGAAGCAAAAAAAGCAAATGGAAAAGATTCTTAATCTTAAGTCAGATAATTATTGCCCAGCTTTTCATCAAGAAGTTATTTCAATGAAGAACTATACTCCAGAGGAGTTTTTAAGCTTTGAGCAAATGTACTCAAACTTGCAGACAAATAAGAATCCATTAGTTTATCCAATTCTTGCTCTACCTTATGAAGGCTCAGATGTTTATAGCTATGCTGAACAAAATAAATTATCTGTAGATGATTTAAAAGATGCCTTTGAGAATTATTATAAAATTACAGAAAATGAAATTGATAGTCTTTGTGAAACTGGTGTTAGTGATGGTTATTTTATGACCAAGAATTTAACTGACTATTATGTGAATAAAGAGTCTTTTAACTCTTCTTCACGTCACTTAGAAGCAATTCTTAAAACTCCATACGTGGCCAATTTATATGTTATAAGTAGTTTTAAACGCAATAATACCGAGGTTAATATTTCTCTATTAGATAATCTTAATGCAAGATGGTTTATTGGTTACCTTGACAGCTTAAAAGAGGCTAGAAATAATAGGATAGTTAAAAACACTCAAGTAAAGTAAAGGACTAGGCGTGAAAGCTTTTTTAATTTTATCATCACTTATTTTTCTTCTTAGCTGTGGAGCAGAAGTTCCAAGAGCTGATCAAAGCTTTAAGGGTGTTGGAAATTATATCACGCAAGATGAGTCTTTAGTTTTATCAGAAAATGAAAGAAATAAGCTCACAAGCATATGTAGTGCTCTTGGTGCAAAAGAGAGCTACTTTCGCTCGCTAGTTGTTAATAATACTGTCAATGCAACTTATACTCAGGCTTCGTCAGTTTGTGATGCAAGTGAAAGCTCTAGTGATGCAAATATTGAAATTGTTTTAGAAAATAGTGAACTTCAATTTGTTGCTAATGGTGGTAGCGATCCGCTATTTAAGTATGTTGAAGGAAGCTCTAATGGAACTTTAGAAGACTTCTGTGATGCAATTGATTCAGATGATGATATTAAAAAACAAATTGCTAGCGGACAAAGCTTATTAATCGTTAATATTCTCGCTTCTAATTCTTCACAGTGTAGTGGAGATGATATTGATTGTTTAACAGTTGAATACGCATTTAAGACCGATGACGGACGCTATAGAGTAGAGCAAGCGGTAAAATTATCAATTAATACCGATGATTCTGATCGCTATCGTGGTATGGTTAGTAAAAAAGAGTTTGTAGGTCTATGTTCCACTGATTCTTCTAAGAAAACGAAGAAGACAATGACTCTTAAAAGTATTAATTAAGGGCAAGCCCAATCAATTCTAATTTCTTGAACTTGGTTCTTATCAAAGTTATAGATCTTACGACAATAACTACCTATAAAATCAGCTCTTAATTCTTTATTTATTGGACATTCTTGGGTGTTTTCAGAGTACTTAAAAGCAGTCTTAAGATCACTTTGTTTGGGTTCTATAGGTTCAAAGCTTCCATTACTTTTAATGGCCAAGTAATAATGAAAATCTTCGAATTCTTTCATTATAATTAATTTTCCATTTTTAATATAATAAGGAGTGTCTCTTAAGGGTATAATAAATGTTTTTTCTACTTCATTTTTAGCATTTAAAAGCTCAGCCTTTTCAAAAATATGTTTATCATCATTTTCTAATTTTTTTAAAAATCGATAAGCTTCAACTGTTTTAATGCCTTCTTTGGGATTATGTTGACGACAGCGAGATGAAAAGAAAACAGTTTCTTCATCAGTGTCTCTCGTGAAATGATTTAGAGGTAGTCCAAACTTTGAATGAA
>CAJXHA010000241.1 GCA_913053615.1 uncultured Bacteriovoracaceae bacterium
AGTGGAAATAGCTTGCGGAGATGCTTTTAGCTTCTTCCAAAAAGCCAAGTGTACTCTACTTTCTTGAGAGCGCATTTTCTCACCTTCGAGATCAGATGGTGCTTTAATTGCTTTAGATTGATGTCCAATATTACGCCAACCATTTTCTGCCCATGAAACGAGTACAAAACCATTTTTTGCAAAGAGTTTTGTAAATGGTTCTAATAAGTGATTATCCAAAACATAATCCGCTTCTTCAGAGCTTTCAAATAAATAAGGAAGCTCTAATACATCTAGTTCTGGGATAACGCTTGCAAGTGCTGCACTTGTTAGCCCACCACCTTGAACATTACCTCTTCTAATTTTTTGCAGAATTTGTAACTCACCACCAAGTTGACCACCTAGATAAGTTTTAATATTAATCTCACCTTTTGAGTCTTTCTTAACTTGTTTTGCAATATCATCTAAAGTTTGTGCCCAAGGTGTTCCCGCAGGAGCAACTGTTCCAAACTTTACTTTAATGGCATATTTAATGGCATATGAGTTAAATGAAATAAATAATACAAATAGTAATAACTTGGTCATGTAAATTCCTTAAAACTTATCATTCATTTGAGAAAGTAATTTCTCTGCTTTTTTCTTTTCAACTCTATTCTCAGGGTGAAGAGCTTTAGGTCCTAGTTTAGCCTTTAATACTTTATTTAATTGTGATTTAAATAAGTCCTTATCTCCCTCTTTCACAGCGTATAAGTCTGCATAGAGAACATAAGTTCCAAGGTATTCTGGAGCGATTTTAATTGCTTGTGCAAAACTCTTTTTACTCTTATTCATATCTCCACCAGCAAATCCTGGTGCTACTGCATAATAGGCACCAAAGTATCTATAAGCAGCACCATAGAAATAGTTCGGATCAAGCTTCTTTACTGTCTCAACTAAAGTTCTAATTCTATTTTTATATTTTAAGGTTGTCGCAATTCCAGAGTTTTTAGCCCACTTACCAAGGTTTGAAGCTGTCCAATACATAGCGGGAACTTCTCTTTTACCTAGTTTATCTAAGTGATCTTCGATTTTCTCTCCATCCTTCATCGCTTTAGCGAAATTCTTATTTGTCGCCATGGCCTTCTCACCATATGAAGTTCCAATCTCCCAATACTTCTTTTTTAAATCAACTTCATCATAATGAGCATCTGCAAGGAAGTAATAACCTCTTGTTAATCTTACTAAGTAATCAAAATTATCTTGAGTCGCGAGAGAAAGTTTCTTATATGTTTCAAGAGCTTGTTCTAAAGAAGCTTTATCATCTCTTTTAAGCCAAAGAGCTTCTGCTTTTTTATCAAGTGCAGAGAATTCCTTTTTAGAAAGTTTAATTCTATCACTTGTTTTAAACCAACCTTCTGTTCTAGAAGCACAACTTGTTAATACTAATCCTAAAATTAGCGTGTAGCATAATTTTTTCATGGTCTTTCTCCTCAATTGTTTACTATCTTTAATGTTACCTTAAAGTGAATTGGTGTAAAGAGAGGAAGAGTTATAAAAATCTGATAAATCCCTATTCTTGTATCAAAGAGTCCATTATAATATTTAAATGATTTCTAAATTATTCTTTAGCTTATTCATTGCACCGATAATTAAGTATCGCTACTCAAGCTATAGAGAGCTTTTGGCCAATCCACAAGACTCACAAATAAACTTACTCCGCTCTATCCTACAAAATCTATCAACTACCACTTATGGCAAAGAGCATAATATTCTTGGTAATGAAAACTACCAAGACTTCATAAAGAAGCTTCCACTTAACAAATATTCAGAACTAGAAAGTTATATAGAAAAAGAACGCTTAGGACACAGAGGAACAATTTTAAAACCAAGTGCTTTAATCTGGGAAAAAACCTCAGGTAGCTCAATGAAAAAGAAGTTTATTCCTTATAATCGCTACGCACTCAGAGACTTTAGAGACATGATCGTTTACTGGGTTGGAGACCTTATACAAGCTCAAAGAAGTTTTCCAGTAAGAAAAATATTTTTTTCATTATCTATGCACTTAGAAAATGAATCTGGCATTGAGTCCGACACTGATTATCTCCCATGGTACTTTAGACTTTTCTTTAAAAATTTCTTACTACTTCCACATGGTTTAAAAAAGATAAAAGATCCAAAAATTTTCAACCTATGGCTTTGCTCTCACCTACTACTAGATAAAAGTATAAATATTCTCTTTTTTTGGAGTCCAACTTATTTTATTTCTCTTATTGAATTTATTAGTGAAAATCAAACTGAAATTCTAACACTTATTCAAGCTAAAGAGCTTCACTATCAGGGTGATGTCTTTAGATTAAATATTAAAAATAAAAGAAGTCTTTCTGAGATAAAAAATATTATGACGACTCATAAGTGGAATGATATTGATACCATTTCTTGTTGGGTAGATGGTAGCTCTGAGCTTTTTATAAATGAACTTAATCAATATTTTCCAAACGCACACATTCAAGGAAAGGGATTATTGGCAACTGAAGCTCCCCTAACTTTTCCTTCTGAATGTTCAAAAGGATACCTTCCACTAATTGAGAATATCTTTTATGAATTTATCCATAAGGATCATCAAATTCTACAATTACACCAGTTAGAACAAGATCAAATTTATGAAGTCGTTATCACTAATCGCTCTGGACTCATTCGTTACCAGATGAATGATCTTATTCAAGTCACTCACTTTAGTGGCAAAACACCTTGCTTTAAATTTATCTCACGAACAGGCCTTGGCTCAGATTTAACAGGGGAAAAACTAGATTTAAAAAGTATTCAAGAAATTTTTAAAAAGCTGGCAATACAAGACGATAGCTTTATCATTCCCATTGTCGATAAGCCTTCATATTACGTATTAGTAAGTAAGAATCATAAGGAACTAGTAGATAAGATTGAAAATGAGCTTTGTCAGTTTTATCACTATAAGCAAAGTAGAAAGCTGGGACAATTAGATCCATTAAAGTTCATTCACCATGAAAGTCCCCACCGACTTTTTAATGAACTATATCAATCACAAGGCCTTAAGCTGGGTGATATTAAATTTAACCAATTATTTGTTAAGCCAATACTCATGGAAGACTTAAAAAAAATTACTCAGCATTAACTCGATCGTACTCACATCTTAAATCAATTCTTTCTTTTTCAGCAAGAAACCAAAATGGATGAGTTACTTTACTATAATTATAAATGAGCCCATCTCTAAAGCAACTCATATCCTTGATTTCATCAACACTATTACCATTACTATTATTATACTCTTTCACAAAACGAATTGATGAATAATGAATAGAACCTGATGCATAACCACCTTCATCAGAAATATTATCAAAGCTAATACCGTAGATTGGTTGATAAAAAACTTCGTGAATTCTAGGGTTTTGAAAGTTCTGTCTTTCTATTTGGGCATCAAACTTATCCATTTCATACTGATTAATAATCGCTTTATAATTATTAAAATATTCAATCTCTACTAATTTGATTTTTTCCATGCAATTGGCATCTTGATTACGCTGAATTTGGTAATCTCCAATACAATCAGTGGCACGCACCGTAAAACTAAAAGTAATAAGGACTAGATAAATCATTTTCTTACGTATTTTCATACCAATAAAAAAGCAAAGACCATGCCAGAATACTTAATATTTTCAAGCACTTAGGCTTAAAGACTAGCTAAGTCTAAGCTAAAGTGACTAGATTTTTAACAATTCTTGTAAGAAAAGAATTACTCTTATCACTGATAATTAAGAAAGGAGTCTTATGAAGTTACTTGTCTTTTTATTGGCCTTTAATGCATATAGTTTTGCACAAAATCAAAAAGTTGGAATTACCCTAGGAGCAGGAAGCCTTGAAGGCGAAGCTGTTAATGTGAATGCGATAGATTATCAATACTTCCTACAAAATTTTTCACTCTTTCAGGGAAAGCTACGCTATGGATTTGGTCCTCGAATAAGTACTATTAGTGCCAATAAATTTGCTCTTTATGAAGATGAAGAGTTCGTAGAAGATGTTGCTTTAACTCTAGCTAATATTGCATTTTACTCAGAGTTTCAACTACAAGACCTCATACTAGGTTTTAATATTGATTTACTTGGTATTACAAGTGGGAAGAGCGGAACTATTGAGGATACCAACGAAGAGGTTGATCCAATAAAAACTAATCTTCTCTTATGGGCCGAAAATGATAAAGGAAGTTTAAACTCTGAGTTCTGGTTGGGATACCACTTTGATAATGTCACTCTTCGCGGTGGACTTGCTCATATCGTTTTAGAGTACGAGGGTGACAATCCAACTAACGAAAAAAGACAAAGATTCTTTGATACATTTTTTCTAAGTGCACAGTACTCATTCTAAGAACTGTTACATTCTATTATATTTAATGGGTGATTTTAAATGATTGGTGCCGCACAATGTATAGTGGTAGAACTACAGGCTACTTGTTCTTTAGACCAATTTTTCTTCTCTGAGGGGACAAAGATGGAAGTCCAGTCTCTAGCTCATCAAGTCTTTCAAATACGATTTTAAACACCTTATCTGTATGAGACTCTAGATTATTCACTCTACATGAAAGTTTGCTCTCCATAAGATGAAAGGCCCTAAGTTTAGTAAAAATACGCATAATATTAATATTTACTATGGCAGCTTCATCTGACTTTAAAACACTTGAGAGCATAGCAACTCCACTCTCTGTAAAAACAAGAGGTTGCTTCTGTTTTCCACCTCTTCCGACTTTTGAAGTACCAATTTGGCACTTCAAAGAGTCGTATTCATCCTTACTTAATTGAAACATAAAGTCCTCAGGAAACCTGATCAAATTTCTTCTAACTTGCCTATTGAGAGCCTTAGTCTCAACTCCATATAGTTGGGCTAAATCACTATCAAGCATCACTTTCTGGCCTCGAATCACATAAATCATATTTTGAATTTGATTGAGTTGAATATCCATTAAAGCCTCCATTGAAATTAACAGAGTCTAGTAACAAACTTGCGATGAGGAAGAAATAAACAATTTAACTAGATAAGAAAATATTCCGTTTTTGAAACGAAATAGTGCCAACTACTACATAGGGTGAGATGATTTTATTTCATAGAGTTTTTTAAAAATAGATTCATTTTCTAAGTTCTTAAGTTTTTCCTTTTCTGGATAGCAATTTATATCTGCATAACGGAGTATCTCAGGGTCTGGTTTGCAAAAAAGAACATCAAAAGATAGTCGATTTT
>CAJXHA010000242.1 GCA_913053615.1 uncultured Bacteriovoracaceae bacterium
ATTAAAATTAAAATATGGTAAAGTCATCAAACCAATGAATCGCCTTATCACACGTTCTCGTTACTTAGAGTTTTGGCCATCATTTTTATTTTACTTACCATTTGTTCCAGTTTTTATTTGGTATATGATTCGTTATCGCGGAATTAAAGCAGTACTTTGTGCTAACCCTTCATTGCATATGAGCGGATTTATTGGAGAGTTAAAATCAGATATAGATGAGCTCTTAATTAAAGATGTCCCTTGGGCAAGATTAAAAACATTTTCTGTTTCTGAGAAAAATCTAGATTCTGTTTTGGAGTTAATGCAATTAAATAATCTTAGTTTTCCTATTGTTATAAAGCCTGATAGTGGAATGCGTGGAACAGATGTCTTTATTGTTGAGAATAAAGAGAAGTTAAAGCTTGCACTTGAACATTCTCATAAGGCGGTCATTTTACAAGAGTTTTGTCCTTATACAGATGAGTGGGGCGTTTATTATTACCGAGTACCTGGTGAAAAAAATGGTAAGATCTTTTCTGTAACTAAGAAACAAAAACCATTTGTCATCGGAGATGGTCAATCTAAACTTTTAGACTTAGTCCTAAAAGATCATTATATCGGAAATCGATTTGATTGGATCTTTAAAGAATGTGAATTATCTCCTGATACTATACCTAAACTTAATGAGAAAGTGAATCTAGTAAAAAAGGGTTCTCACTCTAAGGGGTGCTTATTTCTCGATGGAGCTGACACCTTAAAGACTGGAGTTTTAAATAGTGTGACAGAAACGTTAGATAATATAGATGGTTTTTTTATTGGTCGAGTTGATGTGAAGTTTGACTCGGTAGAGGAGTTAAAAGCAGGTGCTTTTAAAATTGTCGAGATTAATGGAGTTGGAGGAGAGTCATCAAACTTCTATGACCCATCAATTCCGTGGTATAAAGTTTATTCAATTATGATTAAGCAATGGGCCTTAATATTTAAAATAGGCGATATGAATAGAAAACTTGGAGTTAATAATAAAGAAAACGCTTGGACTTTATTAAAAGAGGCATTTAGTTATAAGTAATGAAGAACTTTTTTAAAATTTCTCCTTTTATTATGTTTTTAATTAGCTGTAGTCGTTTTCCTTATTCGGGAGTTATCTCTGAGAGTAAGTGCTGGGTTAAGAAGACACATCCAGAATATTTTCAAAAAATAATTATTGATCAAGAAGACTTTCATATTCTACGCTCTGAAAATAAGGAAAAACCCTTATTAATCCTGGTCCACGGTTCACCTGGTGATTGGGGCTCCTTCGCTCACTTTTTTAAAGATAAAGCTCTCTTGGAAAATTATGAGCTGATTACCTTTAGCCGTTATGGTTTTGGTAAAAATAGGGAGGGAGTACCTCATGGAAAGCTTGATGATCAAATAAAACCTTTAGTTGCCATTATTGATAAGTACAAAATGCAAAGAAAAGTTATTTTATTAGGGCACTCCTATGGTGGTCCAGTGGTTATGAAGTTGGCGTTAACTCATCCAGATAAAGTTGATGCATTAGTATTAGCAGCAGCTTCAGTGGATCCTGAATTAGAAAAAATGAAATGGTATCAGTATGTAGCTGAGGCCTGGCCAATTAGACTTCTCATACCAAGTGTTCTCGATGTGACCAATAGAGAGATTTTGGCCCTCAAAGAAGAAATGATTCATATGGAGAGTGATTATAAGAGCTTTAATAAGCCTCTATATGTGGTTCAAGGAGATAAAGATGTTCTTGTTCCCAAAGAAAATGTTGATTATATTGTAAGAAAAACAGGACTAAGTGACACTTATATTGAAAGAATAAAGAATGCTAAGCACTTTTTACCATGGGCTTTTCCCGAGAGTTTAAAAAGAGGCATTTTAAAAGTAACCAAGGATATAAGTCATGAGTAAGTTTTTATTTTTATTATTATTTAGTTTTTCTCTCTTTGCGAAAGCTCCATTTAATGTTGAAGATGAATACTTTATCAAAGGTTACGATCCGGTAAGTTATATAAAGAGTTCTAAAGCAGTAAAAGGGAAAAAAGAATTTAGACTTAATTACGAAGGAGTCGAAATTCTTTTCTCTAGCCTTGATAATAAAAACGTGTTTGAAGCACAACCTAGTAAGTATCTTCCTGAGTATAATGGTTACTGTGCATACGCTATGGCAGATAGTGGTGATTTAGTTGAAGTCGATCCTAAGTCCTTTAAAGTTATTAATGGGAAAACATATTTGTTTTACGATGGTTTTTTTGCAGATACTTTAAAACTTTGGAATAATAAACAAGATGATCAGGGCCAAATTACAAGCGCAGATAAGAACTGGCAAAAGCACAAAAAATAAATCTCTTATTTTAATTTAATAATGAGTGCTTCATTGGCTTGGAGAATACCTCTTTCATGTTCATGGGTACTTAAGACTTGCTCATAGTCAGTAAGATTAAGCTTAAAGTTCTTGGTTTTAAAATTTAAATGAATAATATATTTTTCTTCTGAGTTTGAGCGCATATAGCTTAATTGGCCACTTTTCCACCATTTATTGTCTTGCATAGGACTATTTTAGAGTCTCCCTGTAATCCTTACAATCGGTTTCTTTTAAGCTTTTAAAATATTTAAACTTGTGATACACAGCGTCAAGGTGGAAAAATTCAGGGGAAATATTATGAAAGTACTAATCTTTTGCGTACTGGTATCGAATTATTTATTCGCAAGCCAATCAATGGAATTCAATTGTTTTAATGATGAAAATGAGAAAGTTCTCTCAATTATCGGTCTTGCTTTAGAAGATAATAAAATCATTAATGTTTATGATAATAGAGAAGACTTTAATCCCAATATCGCAGATGCGGACACAAGAGTTATTGCAAATTACTATGATAATGGACTTCTAAGAACCATTCACTCTCAGATAACTTTAGAAGAAGAAGTAGAAGTTGAAGAGGATGTAGTGACAACTAGATATGCAACAGTGATTAAAGGTAAGAAAAGAAAAATGCGTCGTTATTCTAGTAGCTCAAATCACACTTTTGAATTGAAGTCAGTTAACGGAACATATTTTGAAGGATCTTTAAAATACTATGTAGGAAGTTCATCTCGCCGTCGAGTTGTTAGAGAGAACTTTACTTGCCAATTATAAAATGAATTTCAAATTTATACCTGCTCAATTAGAAGATCTTGCAAAAATTGTTGAGATTTATAATTGGGCAGTTCTTAATACTACGGCTACATTTGATACTGAGACGAAAACCGTTGAAAGCCGTATAAATTGGTTTCATGATCACACTCCTGACTTTCCATTATATGTAATTAAAAACGAGAATAATGAAGTTTGTGCATGGGGATCACTTACGAAATGGTCTGAAAGAAAGGCATATGATATTTGTGCAGAAGTTTCTTTCTATGTTGATCCAAAGGCCCATGGCAATGGCCTTGGAACATATGTATTAAAAGAGTTGATAAAATTAGGGCAAAGAACCAATAAAAAAAATCTTATCTCGAGAATTACCTCAGAATCAAGTGTTAGTTTACATCTTCATCACAAGTTAGGTTTTCAAGAGATCGGCATTATGAAACAATGTGGTATAAAGTTTAATAGGGTCTTAGATGTCAACTTACTACAATATCTTTATTAGTTTAGTCCTCATTCTTAGCTTTGGTTGTGCTCATAAATTAAAAGGGCTTAAGATTAATGCAACACAAGCAAAGATGGCATTAAGTGAAAGTCAATTTCACAATGGTGGAGCACCTTTTGGAAGTTATTTAACACTTGATTTAAACTATACAGAGTATCATAAAATATATTTGAAATTAAAAAAGACTTATCCTCATTTAAAAACTCGAGGTGAGGCGCATATCACTGTATTGACTCCAGTCGAGTACCATCAAATACTTAGTGATAAATTAAGTATTCAAGAGATTTATCAATTAGCAAATGAGTTAAATATACAAAAAGCTAGCTTTGAAGTTCTTTGTCTTGGTCAGGGACGAAAAGAGATTAAGGGGAAGATTGAGAGCACCTTTTATCTTGTAATCAATAGTAAAGATCTCTTAGATTTAAGAACGAAAATTCTTGATTTATACTTAAATAAAGGTGGAGAGAAGTCTTTTGAGCCTACAAAATATTACCCACATATTACTATTGGATTTACTCAAAGAGATTTACATGAGAGTGATGGAATTATAAAAAATACGAATAGCTGTGTGCGTGATATTGTTCTAGAATAAACATCTGTAATAATTTTATAGCAATAAAAATCTAAAACAGTGTCATAATTACACCCTTTAGTGACATTTTGCTCTTCTTTTTAAACTTAATCTTATTAAATTCTGACACATAGTTTACACGAATCCTTTATAAAGGTAGTAAAAAAAGTGGGATAAGCATTTATAAAGGAAGGAATTATGTTTAGGAAAATGAGTTTGGCAACTCTTGCCATTGGTATATCTAGTTTAAGCGTTTACGCAAACCAACTACCAGATGAAATTAATTATGGTCCATACTTAAACGTTTATGAACAGATTAATTCAGAGCGTGGAGCAACCGAGAATTCTTTGAATGACCAAAGAACTATTCGTGCAAACTTATTACAAGCAATTGATGATCAATTAAACTATATTAGAAATCTTGAGCTTCAAATTGATCAAGATAACCAGAGAATTGGTTTTATAAATGCAGAAGTCCCAAGACTACAAGATAGAAAAAGAGGAATTGATAGAGAGATTTCTGTTACTGATAGAAATATAAGAACTCTTAATCAAGAGATCGATGGACTAAATCGTGATATTGAAATTAGAGAAGATCGACTAAGGAATATTAATCGTGAGATTAATAGGCTTGATAGGGATAAGAAAAATCAAATAACGAAAGTAAATAACTTAAATAGTGCACTAAGTAAATTAAATAACGAAATAGCCAATCTTGAAAAAACAATTACAGAAAACCGCAAAAAAGTTCAAAATCTTAATACTCAAATCCAAAACTTTAATTCAACACTCGATGCAAAAAAATCTCAACTAGCTACTGCAAAAACTCAAAAGCAGAATCTAGTTAAGAAGAAGAATAATCTTACTAAAGAAGCACAAGACTTAGTTGCTAAGAATAAAACGTTACAAGATGAACTAAAAGTAGAGCAACAAAAGCTTAAAGATCTAAGACAGCAAGGTGCAGCTCAAGATGTCATTCAAGCACAAGTAAAAGTTGTTCAAGGAATTAGGCAAAATATCCGTAAAA
>CAJXHA010000243.1 GCA_913053615.1 uncultured Bacteriovoracaceae bacterium
TAACACAAAGTATTCTTTCCATTCTGAGTAATTCATTTTTGATTATTATTTTTACGATTTTTCTTCTGAGTGGAGAAAAGAAAGGTGTAGAAAATGATACCTTTCAAAAAATAAAAAAGAGTTTATTTAAATATGTTTCTTTGAAGTTAGTTTTATCATTGGCCACAGGAGTTCTTTCATACATTGTGTTTTTGGCCTTTGGAGTCGAATTAGCTTCGATGTTCGCACTACTTACAATTCTATTGAACTTTATACCAAATATTGGATCAATCATAGCTGTTTTACTTCCTTTGCCGATCCTATTCTTACAGTTTTCTTTAGGTTGGGAGTTAATTGTCATATTAATTCTTCTAATTACTTTTCAAACTATTATTGGAAATATTATAGAACCAAAGCTTTTAGGAGAAAGTATAGGACTGCATCCGGTGGTTGTTCTCTTATCACTTACTTTTTGGGGCTTTATATGGGGAATACCTGGAATGTTTCTTAGTGTTCCAATAACTGCGAGTATGAAGATTATCTTTGAGAGTTTTGATTATACTAAGAATTTAGCCGCCCTTTTAGCAGGACGGCTTGAATTATAATTATTTTAACTTTGCTAAGCTTTCTTTAATACGTTTAGCGGCCTCAATTAACTGCTCTTCAGAGTTGGCATAGCTTAACCTAACATTATTTGGACACCCAAAAGCATCTCCTGGAGTTGTTGCCACAAGACTATCTTCTAAAATAAACTCACAAAGATCTCCTACTCCATTAATTGTTCTTCCTTCATAACTTTTTCCAAAGTAGTTGCTTACATCTGGAAATAAATAAAAGGCACCTGTTGGTTTATTTAATTTTAGCTCTTTTATTTCTGATAACTTTTCTAAAAAGAGATCTCTTCTTTTTAAAAATACTTTTCTCATGCTTTCAACATCATCAGCAGCATCATTTAATGCAGTAATAGATGCCATCTGAGCCACTGCATTCGCACCACTAGTGAATTGTCCTTGAATCTTAGCACAGGCCTTAGCAACTGCTTTAGGAGCACCGATATAGCCAATACGCCAACCAGTCATTGAGTAACCTTTAGACATCCCATTAACTGTGATAACCCTATCTCTAATACTTGCAAAATTTGCAAGACTTGGAGTTTTACCTTCAAAGTTAATATATTCATAAATTTCATCACTAACGATATAACACTCAGACTTTTCAAAAACTTTTACAAGCTCTGCTAGCTCATCGTGAGTGTATACTGAACCAGATGGGTTACAAGGGTTAGAGAAAAGAAATAATTTTGTTTTGCTACTTAAAGCTTTTTCTAATTGATCGGGAGTAATCTTAAAGTCTGTTTCAATACTAGTATTTATAACCACAGGAGTTCCCTCACAGAACTTTGCCATTTCAATATAACTTACCCAATATGGCGCAGGAAGGATTACCTCGTCTCCAGGGTTTACAGTAGAGAGTAAAACATTCATAAGTGAATGCTTTGCCCCAGTTGAAACTACAATTTGATCAAGATCGTAATTTAAATCATTATCTCTTTTAAACTTTGCTTGAATGGCTTTTAAAAGGTCTTTATAACCAGGAACTGGAGTATAGTGAGAATGATTATCATCGATTGCTTTCTTAGCAGCATTTTTTACAATTTCTGGTACATTAAAATCTGGCTCTCCCAAGCTTAGAGAAATAATATCTTTCCCCTGCTCTTTTAGCTCACCTGCTATTCGTGCCATTTTAATTGTAACTGACTCTCCAAGGTTATTTGCTCTATCAGAAATCCCTAACATACTTAGCTCCTATATAATAAATCTGTAAAGTGGGTGGTTCTCTCATTAAAATAAAATTTACTCTCCCAGATCTTACTCGAAATCATAGTAAAATGTGGAGATAAAATTTCTCTATAAAACTTACTATTACGCTTTAGTGCATACTGATCATGAAAATCTAATTCCTCAATTTGTCTCTCAAGCTCAACGTCCGTTGGGACAGTTAAGTAAAGGTACTTAACTCGTTGACTCATAATGGGAATACACTTTTTTAAAGTTTCCTCATCTAGATACTGAAAGACCGAGGTACATATTCCTAAATCAAATCTTAAGCGACTGTGATTCTTTCTTTCACACCATTTTTCTAAACTTTCATTATAAAGCTTTAACTCTGTAGACTCGACAGGTTGTAGCTTACGGCCACGAGCTTTATCAAAAGCATATTTTGAGGGCTCAATCCCACAAGCTTTGTAGGGAATAAATTTTTTGAGCATTTTTTGAAAAAGATAACCGTAACCAAAACCAAAGTCTATGATTGAACTAACATCTACTTTTTCAAGCTTTAGAAAGTACCATAAATACGCCACGTGCTCATGAGCATTACCGATACAATCCATTGTGTTAGGTTGTGAGTAATTTTCGTCCCAGTATTTCTTAGAGAAGTTCGAATTAGTCATTTACTTGAAGAGAAATTGGACAATGATCACTTACCTCTTCATAGCTAGTTCCTAATACGTTGACATAAGTATCTCGGCATCTAGCCTTTTCACAATGAGCATAAACATCAAAGCTTAAGCTATCATTGCCCATAAAGTTATCTGAATAAACTATATGATCTAGAGTTGAAGCTTCCTCTATATTGTCACTATAATCACTTCCTCCCCAATAAGAAGTACATCTGATATAGCGAGCACTAGTAGAGAGACTATGATCATTTAAAAATTTACGAAAGTTTTTATAATCTGCATCCCTAAGGGCATAACCAGTAGTATTAAAGTCACCCATAATCACAATGTCTTTTTGACCTCTTTTTTGAAAGGCCTCAACTAAATCACCTAAAATTGCATATTGAGTATTTCTTCGACTGTAATTTCTTGATCCACTGCCTGCCTTAAGGTGAACAGCGATGGCATTAAACTTTCTTCCGTTACTGATTTGTTGAAACTCGCCGATCATAGCAGGTCTTAAAGAGTCACAACCACTAGACTTAACATCACTTAAAATGTCGTCTTCACGAATTGAGAGCATTTTGATTTTGAATTTATTATAAACAAACCCTAACTTCTGACGACCAGCTCCTCCGCAAGAAGAAAGAACTAATTCAAATTCAGGAAAATTTGTTCTGATGAAGTTTTGTAGCGACTCAGCGTTTACGATCTCTTGTACACTGTAGAAATCAAAATTAGCTTTTCTAATAATTTCTTTAAGTTCTACTTTATTTGTGTACGACCCATTCTTGTCGAAAGTTCTAATGTTATAGCTTCCAAACTTTAATCCAGCAAAGCATTGAAGGCTTAGAACAACCAGAAGACCTATTAATTTCAAGTTGACCATCCTTAGTATTTTAACTCTGTATTAATGAAAACTTTTCTAGGCTAAAATGGCAACTATTTTATCTTTTTTCATGTTAAGTTTTAGTTAAATAGGCCGATCAAAAAACTCAACTTTATAGCAAGGCAAAAAAAAACCTCTCATTATGAGAGGTTCTCTTTATTTAATGTTTCGTATTCTTTACCACTTATTGGGTGAACTAAGGTTTCCCTATTCTTATAGATTCTAGGAGTAGAATATAAGAGCTTTAGGGCCTTTCTCTTAGGCATAATCATATAACGGTCAGGGTATAGTTCTTGAAGCTTCTTAGAGACAGTCTTGGCCTTTGACATTGGCATATTTGGAAATAAATGATGCTCAGTGTGATACCCAAAGTTTAAATGTAAAAACTCTAGTACTGGATTATTTGATACAGATAAAGAGTTTACTAGTGGATCATTAACTCGCGTATACGGAGAGATATTATGATTTGTTGAGATATAACTCATAACTGTATAGTTTTGAACCATAAATGGAATGATAACTAAGTAAATCCAATTGGAAGGACCAACTAAATTAACATACGCAAGTGCAAGTGCAATCTGACATGTAAATTCAATAGTTACACGCTTGTGATTCATCCCTGCCCACATCTTATTACCAAAACGCATATACGCTTGATTTAAAACTGCTTGAAAAGAAAACCACCAAAAGAAATAAAGATAACTAACTAGAGTTCCACTTCCTGGAGTAAACTTAAAAGCCCAACGCATGAACTTGCTACGCTTATAGATCATCTTAGTAGGAAAAGCATCTGGGTCTTTATATAGAAGTTGAGTGTTTCCATGGTGAAGATGATTATGCCAAAACTTCCAATATGTAGGAGAGATTAAGAATGGTGCAAAACCAATAAATCCATAGATATTTTGCAGAGTTTTATTTTTTACCACTGAACCATGTAGAACTTCGTGAGCAAGAAATGCATTTCCGCCCAATAATGTTCCCATGAATAAAGCTAGAACTAATTTTAAAACGATTGGTAAGTCATAATTTAAAAAGCTATAAACAATGGCAGCACTTGCACCTAAGAAAAATACACTCCACATAAGTCTTAGTGGATCTCTCTTTAAAAAACCTTTTGGTAAATGTTTAAGTAGAGCTCTATTGTATTGAGCTAGAGATATTAATTCTTTTTTCTGAGCTTCACTTGCTTTATTTTCAGTTTTTGTTTCCTCAGAAATTCCCACGTTATTTACGTCTTTATTTAAATCAACATTTACTGCTTCCAAAGTACTTACTCCTTAAATTATTTATGAATCTAAACCCTATCAAAGATGACCTATTACGTCACTACTTTTATGACGTGCTAGTCAGGACTTTGAGTATAATCTTTGAAATGAAAAACTCAAAATAATTGCACACATTGCTAATGACACAGCGAGACCTATCCATAACCCGTAAACTTGCAAATCAAATTGATAGGCCATCAAAAGACCAAAAGGAATACCAAGTACCCAATATCCTATAAAAACAACAATACTTGAAAGCTTAGTTTGCTCCATTCCTCTTAAGATTCCAGTCAGAGTTACCTGTAGTCCATCAAAGAGTTGAAAGAGAGCGACTATTCCCATTAGCTTAACACCAAGCAAAATCACTTCACTATCACGAGTAAAAACTCTAATTATAAATTCTGGAAATAGATAAAAACTTAAAGCACTAAAGACAGTAAATATTAATGAAATCATTATTGCACTTAAGGCACTCTCTAATAATCTCTCCTTATCCTTCATACCAAAAGCATTTCCAACTCTGACGGCAACAGCACTTGAGATTGAAAGTGGAACCATAAATACGATTGATGCTATTGTCATAATAATATTATTCGCAGCTGCTGCCACAACACTGAAAAAACCAGAAAGAACACTGACGC